>JBKPIZ010000141.1:0-2351 GCA_046730495.1 Pseudomonadota bacterium | reverse complement strand
GGTGGCGGCCACGGTTGGGGCGGCGGAGGCGGCGGTCATTGGGGCGGTGGTGGCGGCGTGTCGCATTTTAGCGCCCGCCCACATTAGCGGCGGTCACGGCTGGTCTCATGTTTCCTCCCACGCGTCGCATTGGAGCGGCGGCCATCATTTCACGCATGTATCTCACTCCAGTGGGCACATGCATACGGCTGGGACTCATACCCACGCCAATAATTTGAGCCACAGCAATTTGAACCACAGCAATTTGAGTCATAACAATTTGAGCCACACCAATCATGAATTGACGAAGAGCGGTGAAGAAAAGAACCTCAACTCGCACGCCACGCCGCTTAAGAATGCGTCTGATCCGAAAAATTTCGGCGCCCGGCGCGACTTCGCCAACAAGACAGCATTCAACTCATTCTGGCGCGAGGGCTGGCACGGCACCTGGTGGCATCATAACCACTTCTTCCATATCGGCTGGATCGGTCCCTTGTTCTGGCCGTTTGCCTATGGCGATTTCTTTTATTTCGCGCTGTGGCCCTGGGATTACTGGTGGTACGATCCGTTCTGGGCTTACGGCTATGGCGACATCTACCAAGCCGTCTTCTTCCCCTACAGCTATGGCGATTACGTAGATCGCGCGCGCCGGAGCGCATGGCGCGGCTCAGGCAGGGCATAGTGCAGAGCTGTAACGAGGAAGCCGGCGAAGTCACCGGCTGGCCGATCGATCAGATCCAAGCCGCGGTGGAGCCTGACCAGCGGCAAAGCCAGATGCTCGACGATCTCGGCAATGCCGTCGTCAAGGCCAGCGACGCGATCAGGGCGCACTGCCAGGCCAATGTCGCGTTCACGCCGACCGGGCGGCTCGACCAGATGCACGATCGTCTCGGCGCGCTGGTCGATGCAGTCAATACCGTCAGTCCGCCGCTGTCGGGCTTTTACGATTCGCTCAACGACGAGCAAAAGGCGCGGTTCGATCACATCGCCCCGCGCGCGCCGCGCCACGGCCAGGCCGCGCCGAGCGATCTCACCACCGCGACCATTCGCGGCCAATGCGACGCCGGCATGATGGCGTGGCCGACCGATCAGATCGATCGCGTGGTGCGGCCCGACGATGCACAGCGTGCCAAGCTGCAAGCCCTGCAATCGGCTGCTTCGCAAGCCGCCGACACCATCAAGGCCGCGTGCCCGGCCGGCGTGCCGCCGACGCCGCCGGCGCGGCTCACCGCGGTCGGCCAGCGCTTGGGCGCCATGCTGCAAGGCGTCGAGACGATGCAGCCGGCGCTTGCCGACTTCTATAATTCGCTCAGCGACGACCAAAAGGCCCGCTTCAACTCCATGGGCCGGCAATTGTTCGCGCAAAAAAACGCGACAAACGAGTAACGTCGTCATTAGCAAAGACGCGCTTCCCGGACGCGGTGCAGCGTAAAGCGCTGCACCGCAGATCCAGGATCGCTTCGCATTTGCAATTTGTTACTGAAACAGCGCGGGAAATTTCGCCCGTAGCTTGGCGCGTAAATCGGCGCTGACGTCGACGACCCGCGGAAACGTCCCCTTGAGCTTCATGTCATAGGAGATGCAGGCGTCGATCAGGATGCGATTGTTGAAGTTGCCCGGCAGATAGAGCGGATCGCGTTTAGACGCCCACGCCTTCTGCACGAGATCGATATCGACCTTCGGATCGAAGCGGGTGCACATCGCCCACAGCACCTGGTCGAGATCGCCGGCATCGATGTCATCGTCGACGACCACGGTCCATTTGCCGGCATAGGCGCCGCCCTGGCAGGCGCAGGCGACGTGCAGTGCCTGGCGCGCATGGCCGGGATAGCGCTGGCGGATTTGAATGGCGGTGAAGCGCGTCGCCGGCCCGGCTTTGTGATTCCATACCCCGAGCACATCGGGAATGCCGCAGGCTTCGAGCGCCCGCCAGATCTGCGCCGCCCCGGCAATGCCTTTGAGCAAACCCGTCTCATCGACCGGCTTGTGCTGCGGCGCGCAAGTGAGGATCGGATCGTTGCGATGCAAGATCGTCTTCACCCGCACGAACGGCCGCTCCTGCGTGTCGTCGGAGTAATAGCCCATCCATTCGCCGAATGGGCCTTCCGGCTTGGTCTCGCCGGGAACGGTCTCGCCCTCGATCGCGATTTCGCAATCGGCGGGAATGGGAAAGGCGGTATAGGGGCCGCGCACCACGTCGATCGGCTCGCCGCGAAGCCCTCCGGCAATGTCGTATTCGCTGACCTCCGGCAACGGACTTGACGCCAGCATGAACAACAGCGGGTCCTGGCCGCACAGGATCACCACTTTCATCGGTTCGCCGCGGGCGAAATATTTGTCACGGTGGATGCGGCCGTGCTTGCCCTCGGTGA
>JBKPIZ010000140.1:0-3306 GCA_046730495.1 Pseudomonadota bacterium | reverse complement strand
GCCATCGACGATCTGACCGGCATCGGGCCGTATTCGGTCTATCCGCGCACCTCCGGCATCGAGGCCAAGCAGGTGGTCAACCTCGTTGGTGGTCCTTACACCTGCCCGAATTACCGCGCCCGCGCGCGCGTCGTGTTCCAGAACAAGAATGTGATGTGCCAATACCGCGCCGTCGGCCATCCGATCGCCACGGCCGTGACCGAGGGGTTGGTCGAATTGGCGGCGGCCAAGATCGGCATGGACCCAGCCGAGATCCGGCGGCGCAATCTTCTGCCCGACGACAAATATCCGGCGACGAGCGCCGCGGGGCTGAAATTCGAGCAGCTGTCGCATCACGCCTCGCTCAACAAGATCTTGCGCATGATGGATTACGATGGCTTACGCGCCGAGCAGGCGCGCCTGCGCGGACAAGGCATTCACCGCGGCATCGGCTTTGCGTCGTTCATTGAAGTGACCAATCCGTCGGCCGCGTTTTACGGCGTCGGCGGCGCGCGCATCTCGTCGCAGGATGGCGCCACGGTGCGGCTCGATGCCACCGGCGCGGTGTTCTGCCATTCCGGCGTCACCGAGCAGGGGCAGGGCGCCGAAGCGGTGCTGGCGCAATGCGTCGCCACTTCGTTCGGGGTACCGATCGAGCGCGTGCGCGTCATTACCGGTGACACTGACAATACGCCCTATGGCGGCGGCACCTGGGCCTCGCGCGCCGCGGGCATCGGCGGCGAAGCAGCGTGGCAAGCCGGAAAAGCATTACGCGCCAATGTGCTCGCTGCCGCAGCCTCGATCCTCCAGGCCGATCCGCAAGCGCTCGATATTCGCAACGGTGTCGTCGTCGATGCCGACACTGGCCGCGAGCGCATGCCGCTCGAAGAAGTGGCGCGCATCGTTTATTTCCGCCCCGACACGCTGCCGCCGGGCTTTCAGGCCGAGTTCATGGCGACGCGCCATTACGTGCCGCGCGCTTATCCGTTCGCGTTCACCAATGGCGTGCAGGCTTCTTATCTCGAAGTCGATATCCAGACGGGCGAGGTGAAGCTGCTCAAGCATTGGTGCGTCGAGGATTGCGGCACGGTGATCAATCCGCAGCTCGTCGACGAACAGATCCGCGGCGGCATCGTGCAAGGCATTGGCGCCGCTCTGTTCGAGCACTGCCTCTATGACGCGCAAGGCCAGATGCTCAACGCCAATATGATGGATTATCTGGTGCCGATGGCCGCCGAAATGCCGGATATCGAAATCGATCACGTGGTGACGCCGACCGCGGATTCCGAGCTTGGCGCCAAGGGCGCCGGCGAAGCGGGCACCGCCGGCGCGCCCGGTTGCGTGATCAACGCGATCAACGACGCGCTGCGCCCGCTCGGCGCCGCGCCGATCACGGCGATGCCGATCACGCCCGAACGCGTGCTTGCGGCACTGCCAAGATAATCCGGGGAAGGAAAGCTTTCGCATGTCCTCCTGGAAAGACGAACAAGTCCTGATCGTCGGCGGCGGCATCGGTGGACTGACCGCCGCGCTCGCGCTGGCGCGGCAAGGCATTCCTTCGCAGCTGATCGAACAGGCCGCCGAGTTCAAGGAAATCGGCGCCGGCATCCAGCTCGGCCCTAATGTGTTCCGGATGTTCGAGCGGCTCGGGCTGACCGAGCCGATCAGCGCGCTCGCGGTGTTTCCCAACAATCTCGTCATGCTGGATTCGATCACCGGCGAAGAAGTCACGCGCATTGCGCTCGACGACGCGTTCCGCAACAAATTTCATTATCCCTATGCGCTGATCCATCGCGCCGATTTCCACCGCGTGCTGCTCGAGCAGTGCAGGCAGTCCAACCTCATCAAACTCGACGCGGGGCAGAAGATCGTCGAAGTCAAGGAAACCAAGGACGGCATGACCGCGAAAACTGCAAACGGCAAGGACTATCGCGGCGTCGCTTTGATCGGCGCCGACGGGCTGTGGTCGACGATCCGCGAGATGGTGGTCGGCGACGGCAAGCCGAAGCCCGCCGGCCACATCACCTATCGCGCCGTGCTGCCGACATCCGAAGTCCCCGAACAGTACCGCTGGCGCGATATGACCTTGTGGGCTGGCGAGAAGGTGCATTTCGTTTTGTATCCGCTGCGCACCGGCGAACTCTACAACCTCGTCGCCGTGTTTCACTCCAACCGCTACGAGGAGGGCTGGGATTCTTACGGCGATCCCGCCGAGCTGCACGAGCGCTTCGCGCGGACCTGCGCTCCGGTGCGCATGCTCCTCAACAAGATCGAGAGCTGGCGGATGTGGGTGTTGTGCGACCGGCCGCCGATCAAGGACTGGAGCAAAGGCCGCATCACGCTCCTTGGCGACGCCGCGCATCCGATGCTGCAATATCTGGCGCAGGGCGCCTGCATGGCGGTCGAGGATGCGGTCTGTCTCGCCGATAAAGCCGTCGCGATGGACGGCGACTACGCATCCGCGTTTCGCGCCTACCAGCAGGCGCGTTATCTGCGCACCGGGCGCGTGCAGATCATGGCGCGCGTCTACGGCGAGTTCTATCACGCCGCCGGCGTCGCCAAGGAGCTGCGCAACCTCATGCTCGGCGCGCGCACGCCGGACGACGCCATGGCCGGCATGGAATGGCTCTACGGCGAGCAGAAGGAGCTGATGCGGGGAGCGGCCGCCGTGCGCGGCTAGCGAATCATTGGGAGTGACGCGTTAAGGGCTCGCTTCTCCTACCAAACAACGTGCCTGGCGGCAGCTTCCGGTTTTCTCTTAACCTTTGGAAAAATCAAATCTTTTTGTCTTACTAGCAAACGTAGATTGCCTCTTCGTCTCTTTTTTATTGACGTAATCGTCCTTTTTATGGTGACGACGAGGTATGTTTCACCCGATCTGGCGTTTGAGCGAAGCCGGTGCGGACAATCTCGGACTCGCCTGCAGCGATGAAGGTCTATTCCTCGGCCGCATGCCGCTGATCGAGCGACGGAGCGGGCGCTTTGTCGTGCACGCTTTGGGCGACATCCAGCGGCTGTTCGGCCGCGCCTATCGGACAGAAGTCGACGCGAGGCTGCTCATGGGCGGGCTCGCGACCGTGGTGGCTGCGCTCAATGCCAATGACTTGCTACTGGCGCGAATTGCCGCTGTTCATTTGCGGATTCCCGACTTGCCGGATCGTGCTGCGCGCGAACGGATGAGGCGGAGGACCGCCTCATCAAACATGGCCGCAATGTAGTCGCCGTCAAATACGGCGATGCGAATTGGAATCCGGCGGTGCATCCGCGCGCGGGCACGGCGCCTAATCCCGGCTGGTTCGCGCCGACGGAGGGCGTGGGGCTCGACGC
>JBKPIZ010000139.1:0-2223 GCA_046730495.1 Pseudomonadota bacterium | reverse complement strand
GAGTTCGTCGCGGTGCTCAACAACCAGCCCCAGGGTGGCTTCTTGATGCGCCGGCCTACGGTCGATGTCCCCGTTGCGAGAAAGCAGTCCCAGGGCGGCTTCGTGATGCGCCGGCCTACGGTCAATGTCCCTCTTGCGAGCGGCAACGACCGGGGCAACGACGGCTTCGGTTTCTTTTTCCAGCCCAATTGGAATTCCCAACCTGGAAATAGGCGTCCGCCCACCGGCCAATACTATCAACCGATGCAACAGCGCTGGTGGTAAGACGCGGCCGCCGCGCGTGGGCCGCGTGGTCGCTCAGGGTCAAATCTGGAAGAACTCACAGTGAGCACGACTAGTCCGCTTTGGCCCCTAGAGGCAGACGTAACACCGGACATCGTAGTTCGTCGGTTCAGAGCCAGACGCGGTCATCGCTTGGGTGCTGGGCGGCAGTTCGGCCGTTGGACGGCGGTCTCATCGGAAATTCCACGCATCTGAAGGCGCCATCGAGCAGTCGCTAATTGGCCGAGCTAGGGCGCAGCCATTCTGCCAGCTTCGACCACCGCCGCCGTCCCGAGACATTGCGCACCGCAATGGCAATGGCCTTCTTTTGTCCAACCAACACGACGAGCCGCTTCCCTCTGGTAACGCCGGTGTACAGGAGATTCCGCTGCAGCATGGCGTAATGCTGAGTGAGCACTGGGATGATCACGGCGGGATATTCCGATCCCTGGCTTTTGTGAATGGTCGCCGCGTAGGCCGGCACCAGCGTGTCGAGCTCACCGAATCCGTACTTGATAGATCGGCCATCGAAGCTCACGGCGAGCTCGCCGGCGTCGGGATCGACATCATCGATGGTGCCGATGTCGCCGTTGTAAACCTCCTTGTCGTAGTCGTTCTCGATTTGCATCACCTTATCCCCAGGGGCAAAGGTCCAGCCGAATCGCTCGACCTTGCGGTCGCCGGCGGGATTGAGCGCCGCCTGCAGTTCGATGTTCAGCGAGCGCGCACCAACACCACCCCGATTCATCGGACACAGCACCTGGATGTCGCGGACGGGATCAAGGCCAAACCGCTTCGGGATGCGAGTCTTCGCCAATTCGATGATGCGGCTGACGGCAATTGGAGGATCGTCCGCCGGCACGAAGTAGAAGTCACTCTCGGTTCCGGGAGAGCTCAGATCGGGCGTCAAGCCCTGGTTGATGCGATGGGCGCTGGTGACGATCCGGCTCCGAGCGGCCTGCCGGAACACTTCGGTGAGCCGTACCACCGGCACAGCGCCTGACGAGATGACGTCTGCCAGAACCTGCCCGGGTCCGACCGAGGGAAGCTGGTCGATGTCGCCGACGACCAACAGAGCAGCCTTGTCTGGCACCGCTCTCAAGAGCGCCTGCATCAGCATGACATCGACCATGGAGGCCTCGTCAACGACGAGCAGGTCACAATCGAGCGGATTCTCGCCTCCACGCCTGAAACCGCCGCTTTTCGCGTCCACTTCCAGCAATCGATGGATCGTCTTGGCCTCGAAGCCGGTCGCCTCGGTCATGCGCTTGGCCGCGCGGCCGGTCGGCGCACACAGCAGAAGGGCTGTGCCCTTCGCTGCGAGGATGCGCAGGATCGCTTTGACGATGGTGGTTTTGCCGACGCCCGGCCCGCCGGTCATGACCAGCACTTTGGACATCAGAGCGAGCCGGATTGCCGCGACTTGGCTGTCGGCGAGGCCAAAGCCGATGCGCTTCTCGACCCACGGCAAGGCTTTGTCCGAATCGATCGACGGCCAAGGCAGCGTGTCATTTGCCAAACGCATTAGCCGATCAGAGATGGTGCGTTCCGCCCGATACAAACCAGTCAGGAATACGCAGGGCGTTTCGCCAACTTGGTCGGAGACTACCGTGCCCTCCTGCAGCTCGAGCTCGAGCGCAGTCCGGATCAAGTGCTGCGGCACCTCGAGCACCTTCTCGGCCAAGGGCACCAACTCGTCTGTCGGCAACCCGCAATGGCCTTCGTCCATCGCCTCGGTGAGCGCATAGGAAATCCCAGCGCGAACCCGGACCATGGCAGTCTTTTCGATACCGAGCTTCATGGCGATCGCGTCGGCGGTCTTGAAGCCGATGCCGTGAATGTCCCGAGCCAAGCGGTACGGGTTATCCGTCATGACCTGAATGGCATCGGCGCCATAGGTCTTGAAGATCCGCACTGCCCGGGCAGTGCTGACACCATGGCTATGCAGGAAGACCATAATTT
>JBKPIZ010000138.1:0-5852 GCA_046730495.1 Pseudomonadota bacterium | reverse complement strand
TCGCGCCAAATTCACCGAGCGCGCGGGCGAAGCACAACAACACACCGGCGACGATGCCGGGCAGTGCCAGCGGCAGCGTCACGGTAAAGAACACCAAGGCAGGATTGGCGCCCAACGTCGCCGCTGCATCCTCAAGCTGGCGGTCGATCGCCTCGAGCGCGAGCCGGATCGGCCGGACCAGCAGTGGGAATCCCATCACGGCCGACGCGAGCGCCGCGCCGGTCCAGCGGAACGCGAAAACCAGGCCGAAATGATCATAAAGAAACGCGCCGACTGGGCCCTTGCGGCCGAACCACATCAACAGCAGATAACCGGTCACGACCGGCGGCAGAACGAGCGGCAAGTGAACAAGACCATCCAATATGGTCTTGCCCCAGAACCTGCCCCGCGCCAGTAGCCAGCCGATCGCGATCCCAAACGGCAACGCCCAAGCGGTCGCCACGAGGGCGATGCGCAGCGACAGTTCGACTGCGGTCCATTCGGCGGGCGAAAGCTCAGGCATCAGCGTCGCAGCTCATGAAACAGGCTTGATCAGGACACTAAAGCCGTAGCGTTCGAAAATTGCCCGCGCCGCAGTCGAGCGCAGGAAAGTGAGATAAAGCGCCGCGGACGGCTTGGCCGTTGGCGTCGCCGCCACCGGGTAGACGATCGGCTCATGCGGGTCCTCGGGAAAGGTCGCGATGACCTTCACCGCGGGCTCGACTTTGACGTCGGTGGCGTAAACGATCCCGAGCGGCGCCTCACCGCGCGCGACAAGAACCAGCGCAGCGCGCACATTGCCGACCATCGCCAGCTTCGGCTCGACGGAGCTCCACAGACCCAGTTTTTCCAATGCGGCCTTGGCGTAGATCCCGACCGGCACGGCACGCACATCGCCAGTTGCGATCCGGCCTTCGCCGGCGAGGCCGGCGAGGTTGAGGCTGGGACTGATCGTCACATCGCCCAGCTTCGAATCTTTTCCAGCAATCAGAACGAGCTTGTTACCCAGCAAATTCACGCGCGTCTTGTCATCGATCAGTTTCTTCTCCGAGCCATAGTCCATCCATTTCATATCCGCGGAAACGAACACATCCGCGGGAGCACCCCGCTCGATCTGTTTCATCAGCGCCGAACTCGCATCATAGCTGGCGACCACGACGATGCCGGTTTGCTTGGCGAAAGCAGCATCGACGTCGTCAAGCGCGTTCTTCATCGACGCCGCGGCAAAGACCAGGATCGATTTGTCTTGAGCGTTCCGTTGCGCTTGCGCGGCAAACGGTGCGGCGCAAAACACGAGTAAGGCGGCAAGCGCCGCAAAAAAGCTGGTTCGCTGCGACACGACGGCTCTCCAACGCGCACGACGCTCAGGGCACGCGCACAATTTCGAATGCTGAAACTGATCGCGGCCAGCTTTCAGGGAACCGTCGTTCCGGGCTGTGATCGGCGCGCGCCCGGCGCGCCGTTGGCCGCCAATGATGATAGGACTGCGAGGCGACGCCGACAAGCGAGGTTCGGTTTTACCAGGCCGCCCCTTTCGCGGGCGGCGAACGCTGCTATGTTGCCGGCACGCGTTGCGGGAGCGTGATGTGGCGCAAGAGCAAGTGACACAGGAGCAAGCACGAAAGGCCGAGCCGATCGACGGTGAGTACGACTACATCATTGCCGGCGCTGGTTCGGCGGGTTGCCTGCTCGCCAATCGTTTGTCCGCCGATCCCGGCAAACGCGTACTGATCCTCGAGGCCGGTGGCAATGACAACTGGATTTGGTTTCACATCCCGGTCGGTTATTTGTTCGCGATCGGCAATCCGCGTTCCGATTGGTGTTTCAAGACCGAGCCAGAGCCGGGATTAAACGGCCGCAGCCTGAACTATCCGCGCGGCAAGGTGATTGGTGGCTCATCGGCCATCAACGCGATGGTCTATATGCGCGGCCAGGCCGCCGACTACGATCACTGGCGGCAGCTCGGGCTTAACGGCTGGGGCTGGGAGGATGTGCTGCCGTACTTCAAGCGCCATGAAAATCATTTTATGGGCGAAAGCGCCGTGCATGCGATCGGCGGCGAATGGCACATTGAAGCGCCGCGGGTGCGCTGGGATCTGCTCGACGCCTTTCGCGCCGCCGCCGAACAGGCCGGGATCAAATCCATCGCCGATTTCAACTGCGGCGACAACGAAGGCTGCTGCGCCTTTCATGTCAATCAACGGCGCGGCCGGCGTGTATCCGCGGCGCGCGCTTTCCTCAAACCGGTGCTCAACCGCGCCAATCTGCGGCTCGAGACCGGCTGTCTGGTCGAAGGCTTGATTTTCCAAGGTCGCCGCGCCGTCGGCGTGCGCTGGCGGCAGGCTGGCGCGCCGCGCAGCGCGCGTTGCCGTGGCGAAGTCGTGCTCGCCGCGGGCTCGATCGGATCGCCGCAAATCCTAATGCTCTCCGGCATCGGCCCCGGCGAGCACTTGCGCGACCGAGGCATCGACGTGCTGCTCGATCGGCCGGGCGTCGGCGCCAATCTGCAAGACCATTTGCAGCTGCGGCTGATCTACAAAGTTCAAGGCATCACCACGCTCAACGAGCGCTATCATGCGCCGCTCGGCTTTGTTGGCATGCTCGCCGAATATGTCCTGTTCCGCCGCGGTCCGCTGACGATGGCGCCGTCGCAGCTCGGCCTGTTTACGCGATCAGATCGCGATCAGCCGCGCGCCAATCTGCAATATCATATCCAGCCGCTGTCGCTCGAACGCTTCGGCGAGCCGCTGCACAAATTTCCGGCTTTTACCGCGAGCGTCAGCAACTTGAGGCCGACAAGCCGCGGCACCTTGCGGCTGCGTTCGCGCGAGCCCGCCGATCCGCCGAGGATTAAACCCAATTATCTCTCGACCGACGACGACTGCCGCATCGCCGCCAGCGCGATCCGGCTCACGCGGCGGATCGCAGCGCAGCCGGCACTGGCGCGCTTTCACCCTGAGGAATATTTGCCCGGCGGCGCCGTTCGCGATGACGATGAAGCGGGCCTGGTGAAAGCCGCGGGCGATATCGGCACGACGATCTTTCATCCGGTCGGCACCGCCAAAATGGGCCTGTCCAGCGATCCGATGACGGTAGTTGATGAGCGCCTGCGCGTTGCCGGCATCGAGCGCCTGCGCGTGATCGACGCGTCGGTGATGCCGGCGATCACCTCCGGCAACACCAACGCGCCGACCATGATGATTGCCGAAAAGGGCGCCGCGCTGTTGCGCGAAGAAATGAAGGCGCTGACGGCATGAACGCCTTCGTGCGCGCCAAGGCGATCCTGGTCGATCCGGCCGCGGCCTGGCTCGGAATAGAAAAGGACATCGGCGATCCGGCCTATCTGCTCAGCCGCTATGTTGCCGTGCTGGCGCTGATCCCCGCCCTTTCCAGCTTTGTCGGCGCGACGCTGATCGGCGTGGTCGCGCCGTCAGGCGCCCCTCTGCGCGCCGATCTGTTCGACGGACTGTTCGGTGCGATTTTCAGCTACGCGACGAGCTGCGCCATTGTGCTGCTGCTCGGTCTGATCATTGATCTTCTGGCGCCGCTGTTCGGTGGGCGCCGGGATTTCGAGGAGGCGTTCAAGCTCGCGGTCTATTCGTTTACGCCGCTGTGGCTCGCCGGAATATTTCTGCTGCTGCCGGGTTTGCGTTTTCTTTTGCTTACCGGCGTTTACGGCATTTATCTGTTCTGGCTCGGGGCGCCGCGACTGACCAAAGTGCCCGAAGGACAGGCGGTCAATTTCACCGTGATCATAGTCTTTTGCGCCGGCGGCCTGTTGTATGGCGCGGCGCTCGCGCAGCGGATGCTCTTTGGAACGCCGGGATTGTAGGGGTCAGGCATCAGGTATCGGGTATCAGACGTCCAATCTTACCTCCCTGATCTGATCCCTGATCTCTGATCCCTGATCCCTGATCCCTGATCCTTGATCCCTGATTCCTGATCCCTGATCTCTTATCCCTGGCTGATCACGGCGCCTGCGCGATCGATTTGCAGGTCGGCGGCAAGCCAGCCAGCGTCAGCGGCGGCTTCGGCTTTGGAGGAATGAGCGGCGGCGGCGGATGCAGGGTCGATTCCTTGAACCAGTAATCGAGCTCGTGACCGCAGCCATCGCCCTCATCGGGCGGCGGCTGTGGCTTGCAATCGGGACTGTCCGCCGGACAAGCGATGCGGACGTGGAAGTGCTCGGCATGGCCGTACCACGGCCGCACTTTCTGCAGCCAATCGCGATCCGCGCCGGCCTCGCGGCACAGCGCCTTCTTGATCGCGGCATTGACGAAGATGCGGGTCACCGCCGGATCCTTGGCGGCGGTGCGAATGAGCGCGGTATAGGCCGGCGTCCAGATTTGCGGATCGACATCGAGCAAATCGGCCGCGACGATGTTGGTCGCCGAAGTGAATTCGCGCTCTTCGCGGCTTTGCACGTGGTCGGGCATCGGCGTGAACCAGATGTCGGCGTCCAGTCCCACTTGATGGCTGGTATGGCCTGAAATCATCGGCCCGCCGCGCGGTTGCGACATGTCGCCGACCATAAGGCCGTTCCAGCCGGCTTTCTTGGCTTTATTGGCAAAGCGCTCGATGAAGCGCACGAGATCCGGATTGCCCCAATTGCGGTTGCGCGACAGCCGCATGACTTGCCAAGACGGGCCGTTGACCGGCAATGGCGCGGCGCCGGCGAGGCAGCCGTCGGAATAGCCGCCGATCGAGCGTGCTGGACCGGGGAACGGTGTCGGCTTGCGTGCGAAAAACTCCTTGGCCGGGGTGACGGCGTTCGGATGTTCGAGCGGCGGCAGGGGCTCGGGATTGAGCGAGCCGGGCGGCGTCGGATCGATGGGGGGCTTTTCCTGCGCAGCGACGGAATCAGCGCCGACGTCGCCAGCCAGTACGACGAGGATAACGGCGACCAAGCGAGCGACAGTGTGCATCAGCGGCTCTTCTTCTTAGCGCGAATCTTCTTGTTGATGGTCCTCGCCCTCTTGTTCGCCGTCTTCTCCGGCGCCTTATTCGCGCCCCTGAGACGGTACGCGACGGCGCGCGCGCGGCGGCGATACGCTGCCGCGAGTCGTCCGCCCTGTCCAGTTACAAAGAGATCGCCGTCTTCACCCGCGGCTTCGAGAAGCCGCCGCTCGGTGGCGGTGTGCGATTCGATTTCGCCGTTATGCAGGATGTGTCCGACGCTCACGCCGCGCGCGGCCAGCGCGCGGGCGACCAACAGACAGCGGTGGCACTCAAGCGGATCGCGCTCCGAACACATCAGGCAAAGGCGCCGCTGCCCGGCCATTGCGAGCAACCGATCGAGATCGGCCCGGAAACCCGGCCGCTGCGCCATGGCCCCGTAGTCGGCGACACCGTCGCAATAGAGCGAGGGATCGCGCGGCCGGCCGCCGAGCTCATCGCCGAAGAAAACTAGTCCATGTTTGCGCCGGCCAAGAGCGGCGCCAGATTCTTTGCCGAAAACCAGGGACAAAACCGCGACGCGGGAATTGAGCGCACATCGGCAATGGCATCGATACCGGCGCCGCGCAGCAGCGCGATAAAGCGCTCCGCCGGAATATTGGAATGACCGATGGTGAAGAGATCGAAAGCCGGCATGATTCAATTTGGATCAAGTTGTGGCGCGATTACCTGCGGACCAAAAACAGACTCTTGGTAACATCTTTACAAGCACTTCGCGCTACATACTGACTGTGTCGGAAAGGCTGTCGGGACCTGCCATGCGTCCCTTGTACGCCGTATTGGCCGCGCTGGTATTCACGCTAATGAATCACAATCGTGGTCGCGCCCATGCCTTCGCGCTGGACGAGACCGAACAGGATCGCGGCGTTGCCGGGATCAAGCCGCACGCAGCCATGCGAGGCCGGGCGGCCGAGATG
>JBKPIZ010000137.1:0-2880 GCA_046730495.1 Pseudomonadota bacterium | reverse complement strand
AGTCATCACCGCCCCTGCGGGGCCGCGCAGGTTCCCGGCTACAAGTTTGTTACGGCGTACTTAGCGCGCAACGCGCACCAAGAGCTTGCCGAAATTCTCCCCGCGCAAGAGGCCGATGAGGGCCCGCGGCGCGTTCTCAAGTTCCTCAACCACGTCTTCGCGATATTTGATACGTCCCTCGCGGACCCAGGAGGAGACATCGCGCATGAAATCCCCATAACGCGCAGAAAAATCGGAGACGATGAAACCACGAAACGTTAACCGTTTGGTCAAGATCGCTCGCATCAAGTGCGGCAGGAGGATTGGACCAGGTGACAGCGAGGTGGCGTTGTACATGGAAATCAACCCGCACACCGGAATGCGGGCGAACGGAGTGAGGAGGGGACACACAGCCTCGAATACCGCGCCACTGACATTCTCGAAGTAGACGTCGATACCTTTCGGGCAGGCTGCAGCAAGACGGCGAACGAAATCAGATGTCCGATGATTGATGCAGGCATCGAAGCCGAGTTCCTCGGTCACGTAATGGCATTTCTCTGGGTCTCCTGCGATGCCGACGACGTAGGCACCCTTGATCCGGGCGATCTGCCCGACGACCGAGCCGACCGCACCAGAAGCTGCTGCGACCACCACAGTCTCGCCAGCGGCAGGTTTGCCGATCTCGAGCAGCCCCACGTAAGCGGTCATTCCGGGCATTCCGAGAACGCCGAGTGCAGTCTGAATGGGTGCTCGGTTTGGATCGACCTTTTGCAGGCTGGAACCATCGGACAGAGCATGGGTCTGCCAGCCGGTACGGCCTACAACGATATCTCCCTCGGCAAATCGGGTGACATTCGAGGCAACTACTTCGCTGACCGCGCCGCCCTCCATCACATCGCCGATGCCAACAGGTTTGGCGTAGGACGGCGCATTGCTCATTCGGCCGCGCATGTAAGGGTCGAGTGAAAGCCACAGCGTGCGCAACAGCATCTGGCCCGGTCCGGGCTGTGGTATCGGAAGTTTTTCCGAACGAAAATTATCTAACGCCGGTTCCCCAACGGGCCGTGAGGCAAGAACAATCCGTTGGATAGTTTCGGTCATTGTACAACGCAGGTTGGCGGGCGGTGATGGTGTGGAGATTTTGAAGCCGGGTTTGACGCCAAGCGCGATTTTTGCACGGAACGTCGCGTGGACAAAGTCCCCGGATTTTCCCCTGATTGTTGGCGCATGTTCCTGCCGCGTACTGCTGCGAGTTGCCACTCGTTGCGCTCGCCAGAAACGCGAAAGCCTGGGCGCTGTAGGGATTGAACCTACGACCTCTCCCGTGTTCATACACTCACACCCCTAAGTCGGGCAGGTTTCACGACAGTAGCCTCTCTACATCGGGAGGGAGCGAAGTGGGGCCGCCGTGAGAAATTCTGATAGCCTGCTCGTGCAGACTATCCAGGCTGTCTCGATTTAGGTCGACCCAGCACATATTCCCGCGATAGGATTTCTCAGACTTGGTCGCCCTTTTTGCACGGGGGTATACGCAATCGAGTAGGGTGCCGCGATGTAGTCGAAAAGAACTCCGGCATGTAAATGGTAAGAACAGGAGATGTCATGAAGAAGTCTAGTATTGTTGCATGTGCACTTGGAGCAGCGCTCATATGCGCCGCTCCTGTATCAGTTCAGTGGTCACCTGAGAAAACCTTATCGCTATCTGTTGACAGCGCCAGTGCACGGATCGGTCACCCGCTAACACCTGGAAGCGTGGCAGGCGTAGCACGAAGAACGGATCGCCGGGCCGTGTATAACAGCGCCCATGTGTATCATCCGCATGTGTATCACCCGCGCGTTTATCGCTGATTTCGGCCAAGTGCGGGAAACGAGGCCGCTGGTGCAGAATGATTGCACAATCTGCGGAAGCCGGGAGGAATGTTCATGGTGCTCACGGACACAGATAACGTTGGCAAGACCGACGCAGAGCTTCTCATCTTTGACGTTTCGGATGACGCACTAGAGCGCGCAGAGCCTCCGTAGTAACGCTGAATTTTGGTACTGGCATCATTGGCAACTGCGGCTGCCCCTGCATCGAATTTTAAGTCGGAATCCGACTCGATCTTTGCCTGCGGGTTCCTATTAAGCGCCCATGTCGTTGCGTGAGCGTACCCGCCCCGGCTTGGGAATAATCGAGCCGTGTCTGCCGTCGCCAGCGAAGGGGCGTTTTTCCCTCGGGGCGTGGCGTCAACTCCGTTGGAGCGGTCCCGTGAAATCAAGGTTGATTGAGTTTGTGCCAACTGGGCTTCATTTCTGTTGCGTGGGCCGCTCGCGCGGCGGGCTGTTCAGCTGCAGGTAGGGCACGACGCCGGGGCTTGGCTGCCCGCCGGTATCGATGATGGTCTTGTCGGTGCCGCCGAGCACGCGCTCCATGGTTTCGAGATAAATCCGCTGCCGCGTCACGTCTGGCGCCTTTTTGTACTGCTCGTAGACCTGGCTGAAGCGCGAGGCCTGGCCTTTCGCCTCGGCGACGGTCTGTTCGCGATAGGCTTCGGCGTCCTGCAGGATCTTGGCGGCGCCGCCCCGCGCTTCCGGCACGACCCGGTTGGCATAGGTCTGCGCTTCATTCTGCGCCCGCTCGAGATCGGAACTCGCCCGCTGCACATCGCGGAATGCCTCGATCACCTGCGTCGGCGGATCGACTCTCTGCAGCTGGACCTGCTGCACCACGACGCCGGCGCCGTAATCATCCAGCGTCTTTTGCATCTGTTCCTGCACGGCGGTCTCGATGGACTGCCGCGCGCCGGTGAGGATCTCCTGGATGTTCGAGTGTCCGATCACCGCGCGCATGACGCTTTCGCCAACCGCCTTCACGGTGCTCTCGGGGCTTTCCACGTTGAAAAGAAAGTCGCCGACATGGCC
>JBKPIZ010000136.1:0-11023 GCA_046730495.1 Pseudomonadota bacterium | reverse complement strand
ATCTCCTCGAGAACGATCTCCTCCAAGCCATTCCGCTCTACGTATTGATGGGCGCTCTGATCAATCGGCTGCCGATCGCCGATGCGCTCTATCGGTGCTGCCTTGCTGTCGTGCCCGGACCGGCCGCCCCCGTGGTTTCTGGCTTCGCGCTCGGTGCCCTGCTTGGGCCGATGAACGGTTCGGTCGGGGCCAGCGTGCTGGCTCTATCGCGCGTGGCCGAGCCGCGGCTCGCCGCGTCGGGCATTTCGCTGCCGCGGCGAGCCGCGGTCATCACTGTGGCGAGCACGCTCGGCGTTGTGGTGCCGCCCTCGCTGGTGTTGATCCTTCTTGGCGATGCGATGTTGAACGCACACACGATCGCGGTAACCGTAACCGGTCGCGACGATCGCGTGATCAACACCCAGGACGTGTTTCACGGCGCGCTCGTTCCGGCCGCGCTCTATCTCGCGGCCTGTCTCGTTATCGGCTGGTGGTTTAATCGGCGATCAAAGCTCGGCGAGGCCGCTCCGCTGAAAACCCCGCGGCCGACCTTCCAGCAAGCGGTGCTGGCCGGCGTGACGGTGCTGGCGATACTGATCCTCCTCGGCGGCGTCACCGCCGGATATTTCTACGCCGTCGAAGCCGCGGCGATGGGCGGCTTTATCCTTTTGCTCGCCGGCTTTGTCAGCGGGCGCTTGCCGCTTCCCGTGCTCAACGAAATTTTGCGCGAAGCGCTGGCGCTGACCGGCGCGCTGTTCTTCCTCCTGGTCGCCGCAACCACGTTGACGCTGGTGTTGCGCATCCTCGGCACCGATCAACTTGTCGCCGGCTGGATTGCCGCCATCCCGGGCGGCACGCTCGGCGCGACCCTGATCGTGCTCGCCGGCATCGCACTCAGCGCCCTCGTGCTCGACGCCTTCGAAATTATTTTCGTTGTCGTCCCCATCGTCATACCGCCACTCCTGATCCGGGTCGCCGACGCGCGCTGGGTCGCGGTTCTGCTGCTGCTCGCCCTGCAAGCAAGCTTTATCAATCCATTGATCGGGTACGCGGTGATGATGACTCGCACCGTTCTCAAGCAGGCGATTCCGTTTCCGGCGCTGTTGCGGTCGCTATTGCCGTATCTGTTTGCCCAAGCCGCCTTGTTGCTTGCGGTGCTGCTCGTGCCACAGCTCACCCATGTCGGCGAGGGCGCCGATGATCGCAGCCGCAAGCCGCCTGCTATTTCGAATGAAGAGCTCGAAAAGCGTTTCGAACAAATGCTGCCGTCCACGGAGCCGCCGCCGCTCGATATCGGGCAGCCCCACTAACAATTACGGGGCCGGCCCTGGGCCGGCCCCGTTCGCTGTAAGGATTTGCCTCAACTCTTCGGGCGATTGCGGATCATAAACGTCTCGAACGAGTACTCCGCGACCTGCCACCACAGATTTATATCGTTGCGGAACGTATCGATCGAAGCCAGCACCTTCTTGTAGTTCGGGTTCTTGGCCGATTCCTCGGCATTGACCTCATTCGACGCCTTCAGGCAGGCCTCCATGATCGGCTGGCTGAACGGACGCAATTGCACGCCGTTCGCGACCAGGCGTTTCAACGCCTGCGGGTTGCGGGCGTCATAGCGTCCTTGCTGTTCGACATTGCAGTAGCCGGCAGCGACTTCGAGAAGCGCCTGGTAGTTTTTCGGCAGCTCATTCCACTTGGCGAGATTGATCAGCAAGTGGTTCGTCGTACCGCCCTCCCACCAGCCCGGATAGTAATAAAACTTCGCAATCTTGTAGAAACCGAGCTTCTCATCGTCGTAGGGGCCGACCCACTCGGCGGCATCGATCGTGCCCTTCTCAAGTGCCGGATAAATGTCGCCGCCGGCAAGCTGCTGCGGCACCACGCCAAGTTTGGCGACGGTCCTGCCGGCCCAGCCGCCGATCCGCATTTTCAAACCATTGAGATCCTCGACGGTGTTGATCTCCTTGCGGAACCAGCCGCCCATCTGCGTGCCGGTATTGCCCATCAACAGGCACTTGTTGTTGAACGTGGCCGCAAAGTCGTCGAGCAGCTTCTTGCCGTCGCCGTCATAGTACCAGGCGTTTTGCCCGCGGGCATTCAGATTGAACGGGGAAGCGCAAAATAGGGCCCAGGTCGGGTCTTTGCCGATGTAATAGTACTGGGCGCTGTGACCCATCTCGACGGTGCCGTTCTGCACGGCGTCGAGCACTTGCAGCCCCGGCACGATCTCGCCGGCGGCGAAGGTCTGGATCTGGAATTTGCCGTCGGTCGCCTCGGAAACGTATTTCGCAAGGCTCAAACAGGAGCCAAATAGCGTATCGAGCGACTTCGGCCAGCTCGCGGCCAGGCGCCACCGCAGTTCCGGATTGGATTGCGCGATCGCGGGCGCGGCGATCGCGGCGCCGGCAACACCGATCCCGGCGGTCTTCAAGAATTGACGACGTTTCATTCAGGTCCTCCCCTTGGTCCTCGCTTAGCGGAGCCGTTCGCGGCGCCGCGTTGGCCTGATGGCCAGGCGTTCATCCATTTTAGGGGCCTTCGGCGAAGGCGGAAAGTGCTAAGGGGCCGAATTGCCGGCTTCGCTTCCGGCTGCAACGCCGGTTTCCACAACGCTGTGCCGCTAAGTCGCAGGCAACCTCCGGGCCGCCGCGATCAGCCCTTTTTCTTTTCTTCCAGCAGCGCCAGCCTGCCAGCCAGCCAGCGGGTGGTGGGGGCCTGAATGAGGATTGTCATTAGGATGGCGATGAAGGTGACGGAAGCGATCATCTGCGCGCCCGGCGCCTTCATGCCAAGCAAGATGCCGGCAAGTGCGGCGGGAATGACGCCGGTTTCGCGCGTCCAGCACATGAACAATATCTCGTTGAGGCTCCAGCGCGCCCGCCGGTCAGGCAACGTGCAAGCGAACACCGTGACCGGGCGCGCCACCAGCATGAAAATCGCAACCACGGCAATGCCGCCGAGCAGATAGCGATTCATCAATCCGAAATCGACTTGGCTTCCGAGCAGGATGAAAATGAACAAGCGCATGATGAACGACGTCGTCTCGACATATTGATCGAGCCGCTGCGACTCGGCCCTACCCATTTTGAATCCGAATGAATCCTTGTTGCCAAGCATGATGCCGAACACGAATACCGCCATGAAGCCAGAGGCGCGCATGCCGTCGGCGGCGAAATAGGCGCCGATCACCGCCATGATCGTCACGACCGGCGCGTATTCCATGAAAAATCCCCAGCGTTCGTGCGCGATCAAGAGCGCAGCGAGATAGCCGAGTATGGCGCCAGCAGCGATGCCGAGCGCGGCTTGGGTGAGTAGATCGAGCAAAGACGACGACAACGAAAACTCACCGGTGCCCATTGCCACGGTCAGCACGCCGAAGGTGACGATCGCGCCGGTGGCGTCATTGAAGGCGGACTCGCACATCACCGTTTGCGCCACCCGGTCGCGAACATGGACTTGGCGAAAAATCGGCACCAGAGTCGCCGGATCGGTCGATGCCAGCGTAGCGCCGAGCAGCGCCGCCACGATCCAGGGCGCGCCGAGCACAAAATGTGCGGCAGTGCCGGTGATGATCGCGGTAATCACCACGCCGACGGTTGCGATGATGGTGATCGTTATCCAAACCTGCTTCATCACATGAAAGCGCAGTGACGCGCCGCCATCGAACAGGATGTAGCTGGCGCCGAACAACAGGAGAATTTGATAAAGCGCGGAATCGGCCTTGATGTCGATCAGAGCTAGCGCCTGCGGCCCGATCAGCATTCCGGCGACAAGGAAAACGGCAACATCGGGAATTTTCGTCTTCTGCGCGAGCAGCCCGACCACCGTCCCCACCGCAAGAATGAGACCGCCGGACATCAGCGTGTGTTTGGCGATTTCGACTGCAGCCGGCTGCTCCAAGATTTTCCCCCCGAATTCGATCGCAAGCCTGTGAGGCCGAGCGGCGATAGCAACGTATAGCAAATCCGGTGCATCCCCGTCGGTTGACGTCCGGTAACCGTCCGAAAATCCGCGCTCAACACTGACCGGGCGGCGGTGGCGTCTGGTCAGCCGGAACTCGCCACTGTTGTGGGCGTTGAAAAGCGGTCACGGCTCCCGCGAGGAGTAATGGCGGCAAAGATGGATCAGCCACAGACCAATCGGCACAGTGCCCGCTCGGGCTGGAGCTGGTGGTACCTGTTGTTTGTGATCCAATTCGTCGCGGTGCTTTGGCCCCCCTTCTATAACTCGGTCGAGCCGTCCTGGGCGGGCATTCCATTCTTCTATTGGTATCAGCTCCTCTGGGTCATCATCGGAGCCATCCTGACTGCGGTCGTGTACTTCATGACGGAGGATTAACAAGTCGGATTTCTTACACAGGCGGCGCTGATCGCAGGGAGACCATCGAATCGGAAATTAAGGACCGGGAGTATTGCCGTGGCCGAGGTGAATTGGACCGCTCTGATCATTTTCATCGCGCTGTTTGGATTCATCACCTGGCTTGGTTTTGCCGCCGCGCATTGGCGCAAGGGCGATCTCGATCTGCTGCACGAATGGGGTCTCGGCGGTCGCCGCTTCGGCACCATTGTCACCTGGTTTCTGATCGGTGGCGACCTTTACACCGCCTATACATTCATCGCTGTGCCGGCGCTCGCCTTCGGGGCAGGCGCGATCGCGTTTTTCGCGGTGCCCTACACGATCGTCATTTATCCGATCCTGTTCTTGGCATTCCCGCGGCTTTGGTACGTCTGCCACAAACACCAATACATCACCGCGGCAGATTTCGTGCGCGGCCGGTTCGACAACCGTTGGCTCGCGCTCGCGGTGACGATCACCGGCATCGTCGCGACGATGCCGTACATCGCGCTGCAATTGGTCGGCCTGCAAGTGGTGATCGGCGCGATGGGCGTGTCGGGCTCTGGCTATGCCGGCGATCTGCCGCTGGTCATTGCCTTCATCATCCTCGCGGCGTTCACCTATTCGAGCGGACTGCGGGCACCGGCCTCGATCGCGATCGTCAAGGATATCTTGATCTACATCACCGCTTTTGCCGCAGTGATTGTGGTGCCGATCCAGTTGGGCGGCTTCGGCAAGATCTTCTCGGCGGTGCCGCCGGCCAAACTGCTATTGGCCACGCCGCCCGCCAACAGCACCGGCGCCTACAGCATCTATGCCACCTTGGCGCTGGGCTCGGCCTTGGCGCTGTTCCTCTATCCGCATTCGCTGACCGGCATCCTGAGCGCGTCGAGTGGACGCGCCATCCGCCGCAACGCGGCGATGCTGCCGGGCTACTCGTTCATGCTCGGGCTTTTGGCGCTGGTCGGCTTTTTTGCGCTCGCCGCGGGCGTCGGCAGCCTTCCGGAATTTGCCGACGGCTTCAAACAATTCGGCAACAATTTCGCCGTGCCGGCGCTCTATCTGCACAGCTTCCCGGCCTGGTTTGTTGGCATCGCCTTTGCCGCGATCGGTATCGGTGCGCTGGTGCCGGCCGCGATCATGTCGATTGCCGCGGCCAATCTCTATACCCGCAACATCCATCGCGAATTCATCAATAAAAATCCGACCGACAAACAGGAAGCGCAGATGGCGAAATGGGTGTCGCTGATCGTCAAGTTCGGCGCCCTTGTCTTCATCGTCTTCGTGCCGTCGCAATACGCGATCTATATGCAGCTCCTCGGCGGGATCCTGATCGTTCAGACGCTGCCGGCGGTGCTGCTCGGAGTCTATACCCGCTGGTTCAACGATTGGGCGCTGCTGGTCGGCTGGGCGGTCGGCACTGCCGCCGGCACCTGGATGTTCGTCGCGGCGAATCTCACGCCGAATTTTCCGCTGGCGATTGGCGGCTTTGCCTTCCCCGGTTACACGGCGCTTTACACCGTAATTCTCAATCTCGGCGTGACGATCGTCCTGACCCCGGTGATCAATGCGCTCGGCGGCCGGCAGCACGATGCAACCGTCGCGGCCGACTATTACGCTTGACGCAGCGCGTTGCCGAGGCTCGCATGATCATGGCACATTGCGCAGCGCGCAGTCGCGCCCGTACACGCACGATGCCGCGTTGATGCGAGGGAGAAAATCACATGGCCTGGGTCAAGGTGACGGATATCGCCTATGGGCGCTTAAGGGCGCCCGATCTCGACGTGATGGAGGAATTTCTCACGCGATTTGGCCTGCGCCGCACCGAACGGACCGCTAATGCGCTCTACATGCGCGGCAGCGATCCCAACCACCATATCCACGTCACCGAGAAGGGCGATCCGAAATTTGTCGGGCTCGCCTATTACGTCGACAGCGAAGACGATCTGAAACGGCTGACCAGGGCGCCCGGCGCCAGCGGCATTGAGAATATTGACGAGCCCGGCGGCGGCAAGCGCGTGCGCTTGTGCGAGCCCAACGGCTATCAGATCGAGGTCGTCTGCGGCATCGCGCCGGTGTCCGAAATCCCGGTGCGGCGGCAGAAGCTCAATTCCGGCGAGGCGCCGCTATCGCGCGCCGGCGAATTGATGCGGCTGCCGAAAGGCCCAGCGCACGTCAAACGCATCGGCCACGGCGTGCTGATGACGCCGCGCTTCCGCGAAACCGTCGGCTGGTTCCGTGAAACACTGGGATTTGTCTGCTCCGACGATGTTTACGTTCAGGATAAAGACAACATCATCGGCTCGTTCAATCGCTGCGACCGCGGCGATCGCTTTGTCGACCACCACGTGTTCTTCTGCCTGGCGCACCAGAAAACCGGGCTCAATCATCTCTCTTTTGAGGTGTCGGACCTCGACGATGTCTGCATGGGCCACGACTATCTCAAGCAATTCGGCAAATACGAGCACATGTGGGGCATCGGCCGGCATGTGCTCGGCAGTCAGGTCTATGATTACTGGGCCGACCCGTGGGGCACGTCCATGAGCACTGGGCCGACAGCGACCGGCTCAATCTTGCCAATGGCTCGAATCTCGTGCCCGCCGAAGAAGCGCTGGTGTCGCAATGGGGCGAGGCGCCGCCGGAAAAGTTCATCAATCACGCCAGCCCGTGACGCGGGTGCCGCGTCACGCTCGACGGATTGTTGAAAGCTAGAGCCGTGTCACCCGCGCGTGCAGGAGCGCGGCCCGGCCGCCGCGAACTTCCTTGACACAGCGCGCCAGCGCGGCGGCCACATCGGCCGGATCGCTGACCTCCTCGCCATAGGCGCCAAACGCCTCGGCGACCTTGGTAAAGTGCACATTGGGCGCGAGTTCGGCCTCGAACCCATTGGCCGATTTGGCCTCGCCTTCCGGGTAGACGCGCAGCACCGACTGCTTCACCGCGTTCCAGCCGGTATTGTCCATGACGACCGTAAGGATCGGCAACTTATATTGCTGTGCGACTGCGAATACCGAACTCGGATTGCCGAAATAGAAACCACCGTCGCCGCAGATCTGCACCGTGAGGCGATCCGGCGCGGCAAGCTTGGCGCCGAGCGCGGTGCCGCCGGACCAGCCCAGCCCGCCGCCGCCGGCGCGCACGGTGGTGTTGGGAACGCGCCGCGGAATCTGCATCAGCACCGCGGCCGCATTGGTGACGCCCTCGTTGAAGACCATGTCCTGATCGTCCAGGAGCTTGGCAAGCTCGGCGGTCAGATAATGCGGATTGATCGCGCCGGGCCGGCCCTTGTCGGCGGCAAGTTTGTCCGCACGCGCGATGCGCTCGTCGCGCGCCGCCTTGATGCGCTTGAGCCGGGCGGCCACGGCTTCCTTGAAGCGCGGCGTTGCTCTTGCCTTTAAGGCTTCGAGCACTTGATCGAGAATGCGGCCGCTGTCGCCCTGCATGCGCATGTTGCCGGGGAAGGTCCACATCGGCGAGCCCGGCTTGAGCGTATCGATATCGATGTGCGCCCAGAATGCTTTGTCGTTCGGCTGCACGTCGCTCGGAAACCACGGCACGTCGACATCGACCAACAGCCCGACATCTGCTTCCGGCACCGCCTTGTCGGCGGTGAAGCCGACGAAGCACGGGCTGTCGTGGGAGATATTGTTGGTCATATTGGCTTCGTAGATGGCGATCCCGGCAAACCGCGCCAATGCGTCAATGGCGTGTGAGCCGCGTTCGTGCCGCCCCGCATAGCCGGTGATGAGGATCGGATTCTCCGCCTTGAGAATTCGCTCGGCGAGCGCGGCGACCAGTTCCGGATCGGCGCCGCCGGCCGACGTGGCGGCAAATTGCTCGCCGGTGTAGCGGCGAATTTCGTCGGCGCGCCAGTGTTGCGTCAGCGTCTCCCGCTGCATCATCAGGTAGACCGGCCCGCAAGGTTCGCTCTGCATGATCGAGGCCGCGCGGCGCAACACCTCCTTGACGACCACGCCCGAGGGCAATGTCCACTCCCATTTCAGGTACGGCCGCACCAGGCTCGCCTGATCGAACGGCTCCTGCACGAAATGGACATAAGTATCGCGCGAACCGACCAGTTCGTCGTTGACGGTGTACGGCGCCTTGCCGGCCATCAGCAGCACCGGCAGCCGGCTGCGAAACAGATTGTGCATGCCGTTTGCGGTATTTGCGGTGCCAACGTCGACATGCACCAAAACGCCCTGGCCGCGCCCGGTAACCAGCGCATAACCCGCCGCCATATGCGCCGCCGTATTCTCATGCGGGCAGCGCACGATGGTCGGCATTGGCTCGCCGCGCCGGCGGCGATGCGCCATTTCGTCGATGATCGGGGCGTGATCGGTGCCGAAATTACAGAATAGGTAATCGACGCCGATCTCCTTCAAACCTTCGAGCAGGTAATAAGCCGTCGCGAAACCGGGAACATTCGTTTTACGCGCAACCGACGTGTCCATTGTGTGCACTCACCAAATCTTTGCCTTGAGCGGGAGGGAACTTTGCCCGGGTCTGAATTGCCGATGCCTTATAGCACCTTGCTGTGGATGGTGCCGCAAGTCAGGCAGCCATTTCAGCATAAAGGCCGGGAATCCCCGAACTCTTGCCACAATGCCAGTTAAATACTGCGCGCGATTGAGTGGGGAGAGGGTACTCCATGAAATGGCAAGCAGCCGTGGCCGGCGCGCTAGCGTCGGCCCTAGTGACGTGCGCGGCATATGCCGACGTGCGAATCGTCGGGGATCCTGGAGGGGAAGTTTCCTCCTATGTTCAGAAATTCAACGAGATCCGCGCTTCCGGCGAGCGGATCGTCATTGACGGGCCGTGCCTGTCAGCCTGCACCTTGTTCACCGGCATCGTCCCGCGCGACCGCGTCTGCGTAACCCGGCGCGCCGCCTTGGGCTTCCACGCCGCCTCGTATTACAACGATGCGTCCCGTTCGCTGGTGCCGACCCGCCAGGGCAGTGCGCTGGTGATGCGGCTTTATCCGCCGGAAATCCGGTCATGGATCAACCGCCATGGGGGCTTGCGGCCGCAAATGATCGTGATGCGCGGCCACGAATTGAGCACGCTGTACCCGATTTGCCAGTAATCATCGGGCAAGTGAGCGGCAGAGCACCGTGGCGGTTGCGGTGCTTTTCGCCGTTGTCGTAACGCCAATTCCGGCCTATCTAATCCGGGCCGGATGTCCGCCATGCCGCAAATCCTCGCACGACCGCGAGTTTCTGGGTCTTTGTTCGTCGCCAGCGCGCTCGTCGCTGTTGCGCTGATTGGCTCTGGCTTGCTGTGGGCCCATTACGGTACCGCTGTGTTCTTCGAAACGATCCGCGCCGGCTTTACCGCCTGCTTTGGCTAACGGGAAACCGCTCGTGAAGGCGAATACATCTCGCGTCATGCTCATACTCGCCGCTTTTCTCGGCGGGCTGTTTCTGTTTTTTGGCGCCATCCTGTTCGTCACCGGCCGGGCGCCGTCGCCGGTTGGTTCCGCGATTGCCGCGGTTGGCGGCCCGTTTCATCTTGAAGACCAGAACGGCAAGCCGTTCACCGATCAGGATATGAAGGGACGCCCCTTCCTGGTGTTCTTTGGCTTTACCCATTGCCCCGATATTTGTCCCCAGACCTTGTTCGAGATCTCGCAGGTGCTGCACACGCTGGGACCCGATGCCGATCGCACCGGTGCAGTTTTCATCACGGTCGATCCCGAGCGCGATACGCCCGCGGTCATCAAAGATTACCTGTCGAATTTCGATCCGCATTTGCACGGCCTGACCGGCGATGCGGCCTCGATCAATGCGGCGCTGCGGGCCTATCGCGTCTATGCCAAGAAAGTGCCGCTTGAGGGCGGCGACTACACCATGGACCACACCGCGGTGGTCTATCTCATGGACAAGGACGGGCGTTTTGTTGCGCCGTTCAATGTCAGCCGGACTCCCGAGCAGGAAGCAGCCGATCTGCGGCGCTATTTCTGATGGCTGTGGCCCAACGCAGACAGCCTGTGGCTCTGGCGCTGCGCGCTTGCTTTGCCGCGATGCTCTTCGCTGCGGTCGCGGGCGTCGTGGCCGTACCATCGCCGATCCAGGCGCAGGAGGGCATAACGCTGCCGTCGGGAGCCGGCGTTCCGGGCTTTTGGGACCCGCGGCGGCGGCCGGAGCGGCCGGATCTTTCACGCCTGCAATCGATTCGCTTCCTGACCGAGCTCGACTATCCGCCGTTCAACTATGCAGGCGCCGATGGCAATCCGGTCGGGTTCAACGTCGACCTTGCCCGCCAGCTGTGCGACGAGATCAAGGTCGCCTGCACTATCCAGGCGCGACGATTTGAACTGTTGCTCGATGCGCTCGACGACAATCGCGGCGACGCAGTCATCGCTTCGATTGCGATCACGCCGGCGACGCGCCGGCGCGCCGATTTTACCGATCCCTATTATCGCACGCCGGCGCGTTTCGTCGCGCGCGTCGACAGCCCGATCGGCGACGTGCTGCCGGAACTGGTCGAGGGCAAGAAAATTGCCGTCGTTGCCGGTACAGCGCATGAAGCCTTCCTCAAGCAGATGTTCACTGCGGCCGAGATACGATCCTATGCCAATGCGGAAGCCGCGCGCGAAGCGCTCCGCAACAAGGACGTCGATTTGTTGTTCGGCGATGGCGTCACGCTGGCGTTCTGGCTCAACGGTTCCGATTCCGCCGGCTGCTGCGTGTTTCGCGGTGGCCCGTAT
>JBKPIZ010000135.1:0-5744 GCA_046730495.1 Pseudomonadota bacterium | reverse complement strand
GAGATCTACACAATAGAGCAATCGTCGGCAGCGTCAGATGTGTATAAGAGACAGGTCTTGTCCTTCTCGACCACGGCGACCTTCATGCCGAGCTGCGCCGCGCGGATGGCGCAGACATAGCCGCCGGGGCCGGAGCCGATGACGATGAGATCGTAGGGCATGAAAAAACTCCCAAACTACTAATCGTCATGGCCGGACTTGATCCGGCCATCCACGTCTTCTGTCGTGAGCCCCTTAAGACGTGGATGCCCGGCACAAGGCCGAGCATGACGAGATCACAAATCCAGCACCAACCGCGCCGGGTCTTCCAAACACTCCTTCACGCGAACCAGGAACGTCACCGCTTCGCGGCCGTCGACCAGGCGATGGTCGTAAGACAAAGCCAGATACATCATCGGCCGCACCTCGATCTTGCCGGCGACCACCATCGGCCGTTCCTGGATCTTGTGCATGCCGAGAATGCCGGATTGCGGCGCGTTGACGATCGGCGTCGACATCAGCGAACCGTAGATGCCGCCGTTGGTGATGGTGAAGGTGCCGCCCTGCATCTCCTCGATCTTGAGCGTGCCGTCGCGGGCGCGGCGGCCGAAATCGGCGATCGCTTTCTCGATTTCGCCTAATGATTTCGTATCGCAATCGCGCACCACCGGCACGACTAGGCCGCGCTCGGTGCCGACCGCGATGCCGATGTGGTAGTAATTTTTGTAGACGATGTCGGCGCCGTCGATCTCGGCATTGACCGCGGGAATTTCCTTGAGCGCCCGCACGCAGGCGCGCACGAAGAAACCCATGAAGCCGAGCTTCACGCCGTGTTTCTTCTCGAACAAATCGCGGTACTGCGTGCGCAGCGCCATGATGTGACCCATGTCGACCTCGTTGAAGGTCGTGAGCATGGCCGCGGTGTTCTGCGCGTCCTTCAGGCGGCGGGCGATGGTCTGGCGGAGCCGCGTCATGCGCACGCGCTCCTCGCGCGCGGCATCGTCGGGCGGCGCTGGCGCCCGCATCTGGACCGCGGCGGCGGTGGCGGCGACCGGCGTCGGCGCGGCGGCGGCGCGCTCTATTGCCGCGAGCATATCGCCCTTGGTGACGCGGCCATCCTTGCCCGAGCCGGCGACGCTCGCGGCATCGACGCCGGATTCGGCCGCGAGCTTGCGCACCGACGGCGCGAGTGGCGGATCGGATGGCTTCGCCGTTGCCGGCGCGGCGCTGGTCGCAACTTTGGGCGCTGCCGCGGGCGCGGATTGAGGCGGAGCAGGTGTTGGCGCACTGGGCGTCGCCGCCGGCGCGGATTTCACCGCGGCGCCGGCCGCGCCTTCCTTGATCTGGCCGAGCACGGCGCCGACCGCAACGGTGTCGCCATCCTTGGCGGCAATATCGGCGAGCACGCCGGCCGCCGGCGCCGGCACTTCGATCGTCACCTTGTCGGTTTCAAGCTCGACCAGGGGTTCGTCCACCGCGACGGCCTCGCCCGGTTTCTTGAACCATTTGCCGATGGTCGCCTCGGTGACCGATTCACCCAACGCCGGCACGCGTATCTCAGCCATGGGCTATCCAGATGTCAGATGTCGGATGACAGAAATGAGCGATCAGAGACCAGAATCGAAGTCGCAAGCAAAAATTCCCATCCGACTTCTGACATCCGAACTCTGTCCTCCGTCATGCCAACGCCTCGTTTAAAAACTTGCCGAGCTGCGCCTGGTGAATGGACATCTGCCCGACCGCGGTGGACGCCGAGGCGGGCCGGCCGACATAACGGGCGCGCCGATGCTTGGCGCCAATCTGATTGAGCACCCATTCCAGGAATATGTCGACGAACACCCAGGCACCCATATTGCGCGGCTCTTCCTGGCACCAGACCACTTCGGCCTGTTTGAAGCGCGACAGTTCGGTCATCAGCGCCTTGGTCGGGAACGGATAGAGCTGCTCGATGCGCAGGAGGTAGATGTCGTCGATGCCGCGGCGCTCCCGCTCCTCGTAGAGATCGTAATAAACCTTGCCGGAACACAGGATGACGCGGCGGATCTTGTCGTCGGCGACAAGCTTGATCTTTTCGTTCGGCTGCAATTGCGCATCGTCCCACAGCAAGCGATGGAACGAAGTGCCCGGGCCCATTTCGTCGAGCCGCGACACCGCACGCTTGTGCCGTAACAGCGATTTCGGCGTCATCAGGATCAATGGTTTGCGGAAGTCGCGCTTGAGCTGACGGCGCAGGATGTGAAAATAGTTCGCCGGCGTCGTGCAGTTCGCCACCTGCATATTGTCCTCGGCGCACATCGAGAGAAAGCGCTCGAGCCGCGCCGACGAATGCTCCGGCCCCTGGCCCTCGTAGCCGTGCGGCAACAGGCAGACCAGCCCCGACATGCGCAGCCATTTGCGCTCGCCGGAAGAGATGAATTGATCGAACAGCACCTGGGCGCCGTTGGCGAAATCGCCGAATTGCGCTTCCCACAGCGTCAGCGCATCCGGCTCGGCCAGCGAATAGCCGTATTCGAAGCCGAGCACGGCTTCTTCCGACAGCATCGAATTGATCACTTCGAAACGCGCCTGGCCGTCGCCGAGATTGTTGAACGGCGTGTAGCGCTGCTCGTTCTCCTGATCGATCAAGACCGAATGACGCTGCGAGAAGGTGCCGCGCTCCGAATCCTGACCCGAAAGCCGAACACGACGGCGTTCGAGCAACAGCGAGCAGAAAGCGAGCGCCTCGGCGGTCGCCCAATCGATCCCGCCGCCGGTCTCGATCGCCTTGCGCCGATTGTCGAGGAAGCGCTGCAGCGTTCTGTGCAAATGGAAATCGGCAGGCACCGCAGTGATCTTGCCGCCGATATCCTTCAGCGTGGCGATTGCGACGCCGGTCTGCCCGCGGCGCGGATCGTCGGCGTCGCCCGCGGTCGTGTAGCCGGACCAGCGGCCATCGAGCCAATCGGCTTTGTTGGCGCGGTAGCCGAGCCCGGCTTCGAGCTCGGCGTCGAGGTGGGCGCGCCATTGCGCCTTCATCGTCTCGACTTCGCCGGCAGTGATGACGTCTTCGCCGATGAGTTTCTTGCTGTAGATTTCGAGCGTCGTCGGATGTGCGGCGATCGCCTTGTACATCAGCGGCTGGGTGAATGATGGCTCGTCGCCTTCATTGTGGCCGTGGCGGCGATAACAGAACATGTCGATGACCACCGGCTTCTGAAATTTCTGCCGGAACTCGGTCGCGATCTTGGCGGCGAACACCACAGCCTCCGGATCGTCGCCGTTGACGTGAAAGATCGGCGCCTCGATCATCTTGGCGACGTCCGAAGGATACGGCGACGACCGCGAATAGCGCGGATTGGTGGTAAAGCCGATCTGGTTGTTGACGATGAAATGCAGCGAGCCGCCGGTGCGATGGCCGCGCAACCCGGACAGCCCGAAACATTCCGCCACCACCCCCTGCCCGGCAAACGACGCATCGCCGTGAATGAGCAGCGGCATCACCATGGTGCGGTCGTCAGGCGTGGCGCCGAGCTGATCCTGCTTGGCGCGTACTTTGCCGAGCACGACCGGATCGACAATCTCGAGATGCGACGGGTTCGCGGTCAGCGACAGATGCACTTTGTTGTTGTCAAATTCGCGGTCCGACGAAGCGCCGAGATGATATTTCACGTCGCCGGAGCCCTCGACCGCGTCCGGCGTGGATGAGCCGCCTTTGAATTCATGAAAGATGGCGCGGTGCGGCTTGGCCATAACCTGCGCCAGCACGCTGAGGCGGCCGCGATGCGGCACGCCGATGACGATGTCGCGTACCCCGAGCGCGCCGCCGCGCTTGATGATCTGCTCCAGCGCCGGGATCATCGCCTCGCCGCCATCCAGGCCGAAGCGTTTGGTCCCGGTGAATTTCACATCGCAGAATTTCTCAAAGCCCTCGGCTTCGACCAGCTTGTTGAGGATGGCGCGCTTGCCCTCGCGGGTGAACGTGATCTCCTTGTCGGGCCCCTCGATGCGTTCCTGGATCCAGCTTTTCTGCGCAGCGTCGGAAATGTGGAGGAATTCGACGCCGAGCGTCTGACAATAGGTCCGGCGCAGGATGGCGACGATCTCGCGCACCGTGCCGAATTCGAGCCCCAGCACATGGTCGAGAAAAATCCGGCGATCGAGGTCGGCCTCGCCGAAGCCGTAAGAGCCCGGATCGAGCTCCTCTTCGTTCTTGGGCGGTTCGAGACCGAGTGGATCGAGATTGGCGTGGAAATGGCCGCGCGCCCGGTAGGCGCGAATGAGCATCAGCGCCCTGATCGAATCGCGGGTGGCGCGCTCGACTTCGGCGGAAGTGATGTCAACACCGCGCGCCTGGGCTTGTGCTTTCAGCTTGCCGCCGATCGCCGCACTGGTCTCTTGCCAACCGGCGTCCAGCGCGCCGGTGAGCTCATCCGAGGCTAGCGGCGGCCAATCGGGCCGCTGCCACGATGGCCCTTCCGCGTTGCGCTCGACGTCGCCGCGATCGTCTTTCAGGCTTTGGAAGAACGATTGCCATGCCGCATCGAGCGCCTTCGGGTCGGTCTCGTAGCGGGCATAGAGGTCCTCGATATAGGCGGCATTGCCGCCATAAAGGAACGAGGTACGGGCGAAAGCGGCATTGGCGTCTTGGCGAGACATCAGCGACCTTCAAGCAACTCGGACGGGATTGAACCGGCAAAGGGACGCGCGCCGGACCGGCCGAACTACGCTCAAAGCACCGGCCGGCAGGGTTTCCTCTTATTTAATCGCTCAGCATGGCAGGCAAAAGATGAACAATGAACAGTTAGGGTCAAAGCTCATTATTTGCGCGGCCGCGACGCTGGGCATTTCGACCGCTGGCTAGGCGAGAGGAGCGATGTGATCTACTCGATCATGAGCGACGAGCAACAACGCCAGCGGCCGAAAGGCCCGTGTCCCTTCGGGTTGCTCGCGGAAATAATGAGTTTTGACCCTACTTCCATATTTCAGCCAGCGTCTTGCCGAGCCGCGCCGGCGATGGCGCGACCTTGATGCCGGCCGCTTCCATGGCGGCGATCTTGGACTCGGCGTCGCCCTTGCCGCCGGCGATGATCGCGCCGGCGTGGCCCATGCGGCGGCCGGGCGGTGCAGTGCGCCCGGCGATGAAGCCGACCATCGGTTTCTTGCGGCCGCGTTTGGCTTCATCCTTGAGAAACTGCGCGGCATCTTCCTCGGATGCGCCGCCGATCTCGCCGATCATGATGATCGCTTCGGTTTGCCGGTCGCCGAGGAACATTTCCAGGACCTCGATGAAATCGGTGCCTTTGACCGGATCGCCACCGATGCCGGCCGCGGTGGTCTGCCCGAGGCCGACCTGCGTGGTTTGAAACACGGCTTCATAGGTCAGCGTGCCGGAACGCGACACGATGCCGACCTTGCCGGGCTTGAAGATATTCGCCGGCATGATGCCGATCTTGCATTCGCCCGCGGTCATGACGCCGGGACAATTGGGACCGATCAGCCGTGAGCGCGACCCGGACAGCGCGCGCTTGACCTTCACCATGTCGGCGACCGGAATACCCTCGGTGATGCAGATGATGAGCGGAATCTCCGCCGCGATCGCCTCGCAGATCGCGTCGGCGGCGCCGGGTGGCGGCACATAGATGACGCTGGCATCGCAGCCGGTCTTATCGCGCGCTTCGATGACCGTATCGAAGACCGGCAGGCCGAGATGCGTCATGCCGCCTTTGCCGGGCGAGGTGCCGCCGACCATTTTGGTGCCGTAAGCGACCTGTCTCTTATACACATCT
>JBKPIZ010000134.1:0-18913 GCA_046730495.1 Pseudomonadota bacterium | reverse complement strand
TGTCCAGTTGCTCGCAGCCGGGAATGCACGCTTTCAGCGTCTCCGCATCGTTCAGTTTTTCCCAAACTGTTTGCGGCGGCACCGCCAACTCATATTCGCCGTTCATGGTCATCGCCATTACTGAGACTCCTTGCGCGCGGGGCTGCTTGGCTTCCTTGAACTATCCGCTTACCGCCTCGCGCGGCGGCTGAAAAGGGTGCTAGAGGCTCTTGGTTGTACTGAACCAGGGTCGTCATTGCGAGAAGGCCCGAAGGGCCGACGAAGCAATCCAGATTAAATGGTTGCCTGGATTGCTTCGCTTCGCTCGCAATGACGAATGCCAAGACGCGTCGAAGGGAGAGGAACGCAAATGCCGGATATCAAAACCGACGACGGGTGCACCATTCATGTGGAAGTCGAGGGGCCGCAAAACGGCCCGGTGCTGATGCTGTCGAACTCGCTCGGCACCAATCTGCACATGTGGGACGACCAGGTGCCGGCCTGGAGCCGCCATTTCCGTCTTGTGCGCTACGACCGGCGTGGTCACGGCCAATCCAGCGTGCCGAAGGGACCCTATCCAATGGAGCGGCTCGGCCACGACGTGCTTGCGGTGATCGACGCGCTCGGTATCGCCAAAATAAATTGGTGTGGATTATCGATGGGCGGCATGGTCGGACAGTGGCTCGGCGCCAACGCGCCAAACCGCGTCGACAAGCTCGTCCTGTCCAACACGTCCTCGTATTTCGCCGACAAATCATTGTGGGAAGGCCGGCTTAAAACCGTGCGGGACAAAGGTTTGGCGGCAATCGTCGATGCCAATATGGAGCGCTGGTTCACCAAAGAATTCCGCGACCGCAATCCGCAAGCGATGGTGCGGATGCGCGAAATGTTCTTAGGTACCAAACCTGAGGGTTATATCGGCTGCGGCGAAGGCATCCGCGACATGGATCATCGTCCGCTGCTTGCCAAAATCAGCGCACCGACGCTCGTCATCGCCGGCAAACACGATCCGGCAACGCCGCTCGAAGCCAATGAATTCATCTGCCACCACATCCCTGACGCGCGAATTGCGGTCCTCGATGCCGCGCATATCGCCAATGTCGAGCAGCCGCAGATCTATGCCGACACGGTGCTGAAGTTTTTGTTGAATTAGTTCTCCCTCATTCCCGCGCAAGCGGGAATCCAGTTCTGGGTCCCCGCTTTCGCGGGGACGAGTGGATAATCGCGAGCGTCCTCACCCTCCCCGCTGCTCGCGAAATTCGTGCGGTGTCGTGCCGGTCTGCTTGCGGAAGAAGCGCGCGAAATGCGACGGATCGGCGAATGCCAGTTCCTTGGCGATGTCGTGGATCGGCTGCGTGGTAAAAACCAGCTGACGTTTGGCTTCGCTCAAAACGCGCTGGCGTATCAAATGACCGGCGGTAACGCCGGTGGCGCGTTTGACATGGTCATTGAGCCGATCGACCGTCATGCCGAGCCTTTCGGCATAGAACGCCAATAGACGTTCGTCGCGAAAAAATTCGTCGAGCAACCTGCGCAATTGCGCAACCGTCGCATCGGCGGGACGCAGCGTTATGCTGCCGCTGCGCGCGCGGCTCGCGGCAAGCCGCGCCACCGCGACCGCGATCAGGATAAGAATGCCGCGCATCGCCAAGCGATAGCCTTCGCGCGCGAGGCTATATTCGTCGAACAATTCCGCAGCCAATGCGGACAGGCGTCCGCGCTCACTCTCGTCGTCAAGCGGAATCACCGGCTCCGCCGCAAGCGACCGCAGCCGGCTTAAGGCTTCGCCGGAACGATCGGCGAGCGCGCCGGCCGCGTCCTCGGTGAAACTGATCACCCAGCCGTCAGTGACGGTCGGCTCGAAGCGAAAACCATGCGCGATCGCGGCCGGAATGAGAATGGCCGCGGGTGCGGCGAAAGCGAGCTTCGCAACATCAAAGGTCATCTCGCCGCCGCCACGCTCGATCAGCAGGATCTGAAACAGATTGCGATGGCGATGCGCGCGAATGGTCCAATCATGCATCGCCGCGCGCGATGCAATCCGCTCGATGTGAATGAAGTCGAACGCCTGATCGTCCGGCGGATCGCCGTAAAGATGGAACAGCGGCAGCGACCGGTCCTCGCCAATCATGCCCCAAGCATAAGCCGATCACGGCTGAAAGCGAATGGCGAGGAGCGAATTGCGCGTCATCGACTCACAGCTTCGTCTATTCGCCGCTCGCTATTCGTCCCTTCCGCTTCACACCCGCTTATAGCCGCGCTCGTGATAAACCAGCGCCGGACCGCTTTGGCCCATCCGCACCGCTTCCACCGCCCCGAACACCACATTGTGCGAGGCCATCGCCTTGGTCTCGATGGTGCGGCAATCCAACGAGACGACCGCGGATGCCAGAACCGGAGCGCCGGTCTTTAATGTGATCCATTCGCCGGCGGAAAAGCGCTCGTGAAGGTGGACGCCGCTACGCCCGGCGAACAAATCGGCAAGCTTCTCTTCGTCGGCGCCCAATGTGTTGACGCAAAAGACGCCATTTTGCGCGAGCAATGGCGCGCTGGTGCTGCGCCGATTGAGACAAACAAGCAGCAACGCCGGCTGATCGGAGACGGGGCAAACGGCAGTCGCGGTAAAGCCGGTCTTGCCGGCTATTCCCGCCGTCGTGACAACATGCACGGCGGCGCCGAGCCGGCTCATGGCCTCGCGAAATAAGAGCGGCTCGACGCTCGTGATCGGCCCCGGGCCCACGGCCGTGAAGGCCCCGTCCATGGCGTCATCGGGACGCTGATCGATCCAACTCATGGAGATAATCTGGCATTCATCAGTCTACTCTGCCGCCCTCGCCTTTTGCGGCGGGCCGGAATAAGCGACGTCATCCGGATCGAGCCAGGCCGGATCGGTCCAGCCGTTCTCGTCATATTCCGACATGCATTGGTCGGCCAAGGCCATCATCTGCTCCAGCGCGCCGGAGCCGCGCGCATTCCACAGCGCCTGGATGCGGATGTCTTCGTGGTTGCCGGCGTAGTTGCGCTCATACAATTCATGGCGGCCGCCGAATTCGGTTCCGATCGCATCCCATAACAGCTTCATCACTTTGATGCGCTCCTTGTACTCGATGCCGTAGGAGCCGCGAACGTAACGGGCGAGATACCGATCGATCGCCGGATTTTTGAAATCCTTGGCCGAAGACGGCAGATAGATCAGCGACGAGGCGACGATCTTGTCGACGATCTCCTTGACCCGCCCATAGGCGTCGCCGGCAAAGACCCGATAGCTCGAGCCGGATTGCAGATTGGGCAGGACGGCGCCGTTCACCCACGGCGTCGGATTCATCGCCATCGCATCGGTGAGCGCCCAGAACAGATTCCGCCAAGCAATGACCTCGCCAAGCATGGCCTGATTGCCGCGAAATTCGTCGGAGCCGGCCGCGCGCAAAGCCTTGGCCAGGACGCCGACCAGGAAGTCGAGTTTCACGGCAAGCCGCGTGCAGCCCTGAAACTGATAGCCGGCGAGAAATCCCGATTGCGGAAAAAATATCTTCAGCCGTTCCAGATCGCGGTAAAGCAGCACGTCTTCCCAGGGGATAAAGACGTTGTCGAAAACGAAAATCGCGTCGTTTTCATCGAAACGCGAGGACAACGGATAGTCGAACGGCGTGCCCATTACGCTCGCCATCATCTCATAGGAGGTGCGGCAGAGAAGCTTCACCCCCGGCGCGTTCATCGGCGCGATGAACATCACCGCAAGATCGGTGTCGTGCAGCGGCACCGCGGCATTCTGGCCGAGGAAATTATAATGTGTGAGCGCCGAAGACGTGGCGACCACTTTGGCGCCCGATACATAGATACCAGCGTCGGTATCCTTTTGTATGGTGATGAAAACGTCCTTGACCTGGTCGACCGGCTTTGAGCGATCGACCGGCGGATTGACGATGGCGTGGTTCATGAACAGGACGTTGTCTTGCGCCCGCCGGTACCAGGCCTTGGCGTTGTCCGCGAACCGCCCGTAGAAATCGTAATTGGCGCCGAGCGTATTCATCAGCGAGGCTTTGTAATCGGGCGAGCGCCCCATCCAGCCGTAGGACATGCGCGCCCAATGCGCGATGGCGTCGCGCTGTTGCATCAGCTCCTCGCGCGAACGCGCGGCGCGGAAGAATTTGTGGGTGAAACCGCCGGATCCGGTGTCGGTCGCGCAAGTGAGCAGGCCTTTGGTCTTGTCGTCGTGGAGCGCGTCGTAAAGCCGCGCGATCGAACGCGCGGCGTTGCGAAAGGCCGGATGGGCGGTGACATCGGCGACACGCTCGCCGTAAACGTAGACTTCGCGGCCGTCGCGCAGGCTCTCGAGATATTCGGCGCCGGTAAAAGGCCGGCCCTTGGCGCCGATAGCGTCTTCGCTTTTGACCCGTTTCATGAGGGTCTCTCCTTATTTGCCGGCCACGCCTAACGCGAACCAGCTGAACCGACAAGTGACCCGTGGCCGGCCCCGATTATTGCACAGGTGGGGATTACCGAACCGCGCCGCCCCGCACCGGCGCGCGGCGTTGCCGCTCCAGGCCGCCGCTGTTAAGAATTCTGCGGGTCCGACAAAGGCTTTCGAGGCATGGACTATTTCGCCCAGCAGCTCATCAACGGCATCACGCTTGGTTCGATCTACGGCCTGATCGCGATCGGCTACACCATGGTCTTTGGCATCATCGGCATGGTGAATTTCGCCCATGGCGATGTGTTCATGGTCTCGGCCTTTATCGCGCTGATCGCACTCCTGATCCTGACCTCGTGGCTCGGCATTGTTTCGGTGGCGCTGGCGCTGTTAATCGTGCTCATCGTGGCGATGCTGTTCACCTCGCTCATCAATTGGGTCATCGAGCGCGTGGCCTATCGGCCGCTACGCGGCTCGTTCCGCTTGGCGCCGCTGATCTCGGCAATCGGCATGTCGATCACGCTTTCTAATTTCGTGCAGGTAACCCAGGGACCGCGCAACAAATCCATTCCGCCGCTGGTGCAGGGCGAATTCGTTTTGTCCAACAGCAACGATTTTCCCGTCACGTTGTCCTACAAGCAGCTCATCATCTGGGGCGTCACCGCCGTCCTGCTGCTGGCTTTTTGGTATTTGGTGGCGCGCACCTCGCTCGGCCGCGCGCAGCGTGCCTGCGAGCAGGACCAGAAAATGGCGGCTTTGGTCGGCGTCGATGTCGACCGCACCATTGCCGCGACCTTCGTCATCGCCGCGGCCTTGGCCGCGGTCGCCGGCACCATGTACCTGATGTACTACGGCGTGGTCACGTTTTCCGACGGCTTTGTGCCGGGCGTGAAGGCCTTCACGGCGGCAGTCCTTGGCGGTATCGGCTCGTTGCCGGGCGCCGTCGTAGGCGGTCTTCTGATCGGCCTGATTGAAACGCTATGGTCGGCTTATTTTTCGATCGACTACAAAGATGTCGCCGCTTTCTCGGTGCTGGCGATCACCCTGATTTTCCTGCCGCAGGGGCTGTTGGGCCGGCCTGACGTCGAGAAGGTCTGAGATGGGGGACATGCAGTTCGCAGGCGCAAATATCCGCACGCGCTTAGGCGAAGCGCTGCGCGATACCGGGCTGACTGCACTGGTCGCGCTTGGCGTATTTCTGCCGCTGGTCGGTTTTCAAACCGTCACCGATATCAACAATGTCCTGATCCTGACGACACGCTGGCCGCTGTTGTTTGCGTTGGTCGGCGGCATCGCCGCTGTCCGTTTCATCTATGCGCTGATGCTGGCGCCGCGGCTCGAGCGCGGCGCGCTCCGCTTGCCGCCACGGGCCTCGGCCGCCGCAGCCGGCATTCTGCGCAACTGGTTCATCCCTTTCGCCGTTGCCTTCGTGATCGTCTACCCGGCGCTTGTGATCATTGGCGCCGGGTTCGGCAGCGCAGTGAAGTGGATCGACAATTTCGGCATACAGATTCTGATCTACGTGATGCTGGGATGGGGGCTCAATATCGTGGTCGGCCTCGCCGGGCTCCTCGATCTCGGTTATGTGGCTTTTTACGCGGTCGGCGCTTACTCCTACGCGCTTTTGGCGAAAGCTTTCGGCCTGTCATTCTGGATTCTGTTGCCGCTTGCCGGCACGCTCGCATCGTTCTGGGGGATTCTGCTCGGCTTCCCGGTGCTGCGGCTGCGCGGCGACTATCTCGCCATTGTAACGCTCGCCTTTGGCGAAATCATTCGCCTGATCTTGATCAATTGGGTGCCGGTGACCAACGGCTATGCCGGAATCGGGTCCATCCCTCGCCCGACCCTGTTCGGCATTCCCTTCACTGCCGACGATAACGGCTTTGCCGCGGTATTCGGTCTCGAATTCTCGCCGCTCTACCGCGTTCTTTTTCTCTATTACGTGATCCTGGCGCTGGCACTGGTGACCTGCTTCTTCAACGTGCGGCTGCGCCGGCTGCCCATCGGCCGTGCCTGGGAGGCCTTGCGCGAGGATGAGATCGCCTGCCGGTCGCTCGGCATCAACACCACCAATACCAAGCTGACGGCCTTTGCGATGGGCGCAATGTTCGCAGGCTTTGCCGGCTCATTCTTTGCTGCAAGGCAGGGTTTTATCTCTCCGGAATCCTTCACCTTTCTCGAATCCGCGACGATCCTCTCAATCGTTGTGCTCGGCGGCATGGGCAGCCAGATCGGCGTTGCCATCGCTGCCGTGATCATGATCGGCGGTACCGAGATCATGCGCCAGATCACCTTCCTCAAAGAGATTTTCGGACCCACTTTCGACCCGACGCAGTACCGCATGCTGATTTTCGGCCTGGCGATGGTCGCAATCATGCGCTGGCGGCCGCGCGGTCTGGTTGCGACGCGCGCGCCGTCGGTGTTTCTCAAGAAGCGTCGGAACATTTCAGTCGATCTGGTCACGGAGGGACGCGGTTGACGGCGCGCGATGGCTCCACCGTGCTGCGCGTCGAGCATCTGACAATGCGGTTCGGCGGCCTGGTCGCCGTGGACGATCTCAGTTTCGACGTACAGCGTGGCACGATCACCGCACTGATCGGACCAAACGGCGCCGGCAAGACGACGGTGTTCAACTGCATTACCGGTTTTTACCGGCCGACCGAGGGCCGGCTTGCGCTGCGGCGCGGCGATCCCGCGCTGTGGCAGGCGCTCGAAGCGCTGACCGATAGCGGTCAGCGCGGCGTGGCGCGGCCGGAGGGTGCGCTGTTTCTCTTGGAGCGCATGCCGGACTATCTCGTTGCGCAGCAGGCGCGGGTCGCGCGCACATTTCAGAACATCCGGCTGTTTGCCGGGATGACGGTGCTGGAAAACTTGCTGGTGGCACAGCACAACCCGCTGATGCTCGCGTCGGGCTATACCGTGCTCGGCCTGCTCGGCCTGCCACCCTATGCCGCCGCCGAGCGCGCGGCCCTCGACAAGGCGCGGCACTGGCTGGAGCGCTTCAATCTGCTCGACCGGGCCGATGATCCGGCCGGTGAATTGCCTTATGGCGCGCAGCGGCGGCTCGAAATCGCCCGCGCCATGTGCACCGATCCGGTGCTGCTGTGCCTCGACGAGCCGGCCGCCGGGTTGAATCCCCGCGAGAGCGCCGAACTCAACGAGTTGTTGCTCATCATCCGCGATGAATGCGCCATATCGCTGCTGTTGATCGAGCACGACATGTCCGTGGTGATGAACATTTCCGACCACGTCGTTGTGCTCGACTACGGCGTCAAGATCGCCGACGGCGCGCCCGAAGCGGTCCGCAATGATCCCAAAGTGATCGGCGCTTATCTTGGTGTCGGCGACGAAGAAGTGGCCCGCGTCGAAGCCGAGGTCGGGCTATGAGCTCACCACTCCTCTCGGTGCGCGGCGTGACGGCCTATTACGGCCACGTCAAGGCGCTCAAGGGTGTCGACATCGACGTCAATGACGGCGAGATCGTCGCGCTGATCGGCGCCAATGGCGCCGGCAAATCCACCTTGATGATGACGGTCTGCGGCAATCCGCGCGCGCGCGACGGTCAGATCGTGTTCGCTGGCCGCGATATCACCCGCCTGCCGACCCACGAAATCGCCCGGCTCAAACTGGCGCAGGCGCCAGAAGGACGCCGGATTTTCCCGCGCATGACGGTGTTGGAAAATCTACAGATGGGCGCGCTGGTCGCCGAGCCGGCTGAGTTCGACCGCGATCTCGAACGCGTCGTCGCGCTGTTCCCGCGTCTACGCCAACGCCTGCATCAGCGCGGCGGCACGCTTTCGGGCGGCGAGCAGCAAATGCTGGCGATCGCTCGCGCGCTGATGAGCCGGCCGCGATTGCTTCTCCTGGACGAGCCTTCACTCGGCTTGGCGCCGCTGATCGTCCGGCAGATTTTCGATGCCATCAAAGCGCTCAACGCCGAGCACGGTCTCACCGTTTTTCTGGTCGAGCAGAATGCATTCCACGCGCTCAAGCTCGCGCATCGCGGCTATGTTATGGTCAATGGACTTATCAGCCTGACCGGCACCGGCCGCGAGCTGCTTGACCGGCCGGAAGTCAAAACCGCCTATCTCGAAGGCGGCCGCCAGCAGGTGGAATAAAGGTGAGCCTGCTCAGCTCCATCCCCGGACTGTTGTACGAGGAAGATTCACTCGGCGTATTCCTTCTGGTCACCGTTGTTCTCGGTGGCGGCGCGGCGGCGCTGGCCGGCCGCGCCGTAGCCCTGACCTGGCGTCCATGGTGGCAAGTCGTGGTCTACATGCTGATGCTGGGCGCCGCGGTGCGGTTCATTCATTTTGCATTGTTCCAGGGCACCCTACTCTCGATCCATTATTATGCGGTCGATACCTTGGTCTGCATGGCATTCGGCTTTGCCGGATTTCAGGCCGCACGCGCCCGGCGGATGGTCGCTCAATATCCCTGGATCAACGAACCGGACGGTCCGTTGCGCTGGCGCCGCAAGCCGCGTTGACATACCATTGCGGCAAGGTTGAACCTGCCGACCGTCACTTGCTTAAAGGGAGTCAAAGATGAAGAGGATCGCCACGCTCGGCGTTGCGCTGGGCTTCGCGTTCGCGTTCGCATCAACCGCCAGCGCGCAGGTAAAATTCGGGGTTGGCGGCCCGATCACGGGCCCCAATGCCGCGACCGGCGCGCAAATGAAAAACGGCGTCGAACAGGCGGCCGCCGACATCAATGCCTCCGGTGGCATTCTTGGCAATAAACTGACCGTCGAGTTCGGGGACGATGTCTCCGATCCGAAACAGGGCGTTTCGGTCGCCAACAATTTTGCTGCCGACGGAGTCAAATTCGTTATCGGCCACTACAATTCTGGCGTGACCATCCCCAGTTCGGAAATCTATCAAGAGAATGGCATCCTCCAGATCACGCCGGCGTCGACGAATCCGAAGGTCACCGAGCGCGGTATGTGGAACATTTTCCGCACCTGCGGCCGCGATGACCAACAAGGCAAGGTCGCCGGCGGCTACATCCTCGAGCATTTCAAGGGCAAGAAGATCGCCTTCGTCCATGACAAGACCACCTACGGCAAGGGACTTGTCGACGAAACGTTAAAAACGATTCAAGCCAGCGGCATGAAGGAAGTGCTGTACGAAGGGATCAATACCGGCGACAAGGATTACTCGGCGCTGATTTCAAAGATCAAGCAAGCTGCTCCTGATCTCGTCTATTTCGGTGGGCTTTACACCGAGGGCGGGTTGATCGTGCGACAGATGCGGGATCAAGGCGTCAAGGCACCGCTAATGGGCGGCGACGGCATCACGTCGGACGAATTCGCAACCGTCGGCGGTCCCGGCGTCGAAGGAACGCTGATGACCTATGGTCCGGACCCGCGCAACCGCCCGGAAGCCAAAGCCGTCGTCGCAGAATTCCGCAAGAAAGGTTTCGAGCCCGAGGCCTACACGCTCTACAGCTATGCCGGCGTGCAGATCATCAAGCAGGCGGCGGAAGCAGCGAAGTCGACCGATCCGAAGAAAGTCGCCGAGCAAATGCATTCAGGCGCGCATTTCTCCACCGTTCTTGGCGATATGGCCTATGACAAGAAAGGCGACATCACCAAGCTGGATTATGTGATGTACATCTGGAAAAAGGACCCGAGCGGCAAAATCAGCTACGTCGAGTGTCCTGCTTCAGGATGCAGCATGTAGGCTGTCCTCGCTCGACAGACGAAAAAGCCCGCCTCACGGCGGGCTTTTTTTCGAAGACGCGCGTTTAGCAATTCCGGCGAAGGCCTAAAGCATGATCCCGAAAAGCGGCCGCCGGTTTTCGGAAAAGATCATGCTCAAACAACAAGCTAAAGCGAAATACCGATATAAACCAAAATCATTTCGCTTTAGCCGATTTTGCCGAGCATCGGGAACGTGTCCAAGAGCCAGTAGCTCGCTTCGCTGATCGCGCCGGTGAGAAAGGCAATACCGGTGAGCACCAAGAGTCCGCCCATTACTTTTTCAACTACACCGAGATGCGCGCGAAACCGGGCAAGGAAAGCGGCGAATGGCTCCGCCGCCAAAGCCGCAACGACAAACGGAATGCCAAGGCCGAGCGAATAGACCGCGAGCAGACCGACACCCTTGAGCACCGTTGCCTCAGCCGCCGCCAGAGCGAGAACCGCGGCGAGGATCGGCCCGATGCACGGCGTCCAGCCGAAGGCGAAAGCAAGGCCCATAAGGTAGGCGCCCCACAAGCCCACGGGCTTCGCAATCGCGACCCGCTTCTCACGCTTCAACCAGGCAATCGGGGTCACGCCGAGAAAATGCAAACCCATCGCCACGATCGCGAGGCCGGCGACCACAGCGAGCTGAGCGGAATAGGCGCGCAGTATTGCCCCAATCGCGCTGGCGCTGGCGCCGAGCGACACGAAAACTGTTGTAAAGCCGAGCACGAACAATACCGCGGCGGCGAGCGCCTCCCGCCGCACGCGCGGCTCGGATTCCGCATCGGCAAAGCGCTCGAGCGAGGCGCCGGTGAGGTAGACAAGATACGGCGGCACCAACGGCAGGACGCAGGGCGATAAAAAGCTTAACATGCCCGCGACCAGCGCAGCGAGGATTGTCACATTCGGCAAGTCCGCACTCCCAAGCTAGCGGCCACACATGCCCGGCGCCCTCCCGCCGCGCAAGCGCGCCGTGCCCGACCCGCGAAGTTGTGAATTCGGCGCGCAGATTGCTCAATTGCGGTTTACACTGAATGATCTAAACGATTGACCTTCCCACAAAAATCCACTCCGCTTCATCCAATTTGAGAGGATCCGGTCTTGCGCAATCTGATCACCGATGTCGCCGGGCTTAAGGTCGGTCACGCCGAGGATCTCGGTCTCGGCTCCGGCACGACCGTGGTCGTTTTCGATGAACCGGCCGTCGCCTCGGTCGATGTGCGCGGCGGTGGTCCCGGCACCCGCGAAACCGAACTTCTCAACCCGGCGCAGACTGTTCCCGGCATTGACGCAATCGTGGTTTCCGGCGGCTCGGCTTTTGGGCTCGACGCCGCCTCGGGCGTGCAGGCCTGGTTGCGCGAACAGGGCCGCGGCTTCGCCATCGGTCCAGCGCGTGTTCCCATCGTACCCGGCGCCGTGCTGTTCGATCTGTTGAGCGGCGGCAATAAAAATTGGGGACGATTTCCGCCCTATCGCGATTTTGGCTACGCCGCCGCGGCCAATACTGCGCTCGACTTTGCGCTCGGCAGTTTCGGCGCCGGAACCGGCGCGACGACGGTGAACTACAAAGGCGGACTCGGCTCGGCTTCCGCACGGACGGCGGACGGCATAACGATCGGCGCGCTCGCTGCCGTCAATGCCGTCGGCAGCGTAGTGATTGGTGGCGGCCCGTGGTTCTGGGCGGCCCCATTTGAAGTTGATGGCGAATTCGGCGGCCGCGGTTTGCCGGCGCAGGTTTCGCCACAAATGCTCAAACCCGTCATCAAGGGCGTGCCCGGCGCGAATACGACGCTGGTTGTGGTGGCGACCGACGCGATTTTGACCAAGGCGCAGGCCAATCGCCTTGCGGTTATGGCGCAAACCGGCATGTCGCGGGCGATTTATCCGGTGCACAGCCCGCTTGACGGCGACACTTTGTTCGCCGCCGCGACAGGACGGCGGCCACTGGCCGACCCGGTATTCGCCCTGACACAGCTTGGAACCCTTGCCGCAAATGTGGTGACGCGCGCGATCGCGCGTGGCGTTTTTGCGGCAGAAGCTCTCCCCGGAGACCCGCTGCCGAGCTGGAAAAATAAGTTCGGCCGTTGACCGACAATCTTGTCAGCCAAAAACAACAAATTACGCGCTTATCCGTCGTAGAAACCACAAAGCCAATCTTTCAACTATCGGCGTGCGGTTTTCATTGACTCCCCGCCCAATTGCGCCTTCACTTTAAGCAAGCTTGACAAGAACACAGTGGAGGACGCGATGCGCGTCGTGGTGATTGTCTTTGCGGGTTTAATGACATTGGGACTTGCAGCGTTTGGCGTCGTTGCGGCGCAACGCGCCGCCGGACCCGACTCGCTGATCGCACTTGCCGTCCACGTGATCTCGCCCGGGCAAAGCAACACCGCGGCGCCTGCGAGCCAACCTGTCGTGGCGCAACCGGCTCGGCCAACCACGCCTGTGACCCAGGTTCCACAAACGGCATCCGCCGCTGCGCCGAGCGCGCCCGCGCCAACCACACTCGCTCAAAACCCCACGACCGCGGCAACACCGGCGCCTGCGGCGCCAGCGCCCGTGCCGACCCCTCCGGCCGCCAAAGCCATTCCCGCTTGTGACAATCCCGACGCCATCGGTCTGTCGCGCGTCGTCGAAATCGACGCCACCGGCGGTCCGGCATTCGGGACCGAGCATTTCAAGCAATACGATTTCCTGCGCGACAAAGAAGTCGTGCTGACCTTCGACGACGGCCCTTGGCCCGAAAACACGCCGATGGTTTTGAAGGCGCTCAAAGACAATTGTATCAAAGCGACCTTCTTCGAGATCGGCCAACACGCCACCTGGCGGCCCGATATAGCCCGGGAAGTCGCCGCGGCCGGAATGACGGTCGGCAATCACACCTGGTCGCATAAGGACCTGGCCAAGAACCCTTATGCGAAAGACATCGAGCTCGCCAAGCAAGAGATCGAAATGGGCGTGAGCGCGGTGCATACGGCAGTCGGAGGACCGACCGCGCCGTTCTTCCGCTTTCCCGATCTGCAGCAGCCGCCCGAATTGATGACTTATTTGGGCACGCGCAATATCGCCATCTTCTCTACCGACATCGACACGTTCGATTTCAAGCTGCGCAAACCGGATGACGTCATCAAGTCGGCGATGACAAAGCTCGCCAAAAACGGCAAGGGCATCGTGCTGATGCACGATTTCCAGCACAACACGGCGGAGGCGCTGCCCGAGCTGCTGCGTCAGCTCAAAGCGGGCGGCTACAAGATCGTGCACATGGTGCCGAAGGATTCGATCACCACGCTGCCGAAATATGATGACATGGTCAGGGCGCAGGACAAATTCTCGTCCAGCAACAATACGCGTCCGCAATCGAACGTCGTCAAAACGATCAGCGAGTAAAGCGCTCCGCGCTGTAGGGCACGGGATCGCAGAACGGCATCGCGTCTGTCATCATCTCGGCGATGAGCCGCCCTGTGGCCGGACCAAGCGTCAAGCCCCAATGACCGTGACCGTAAGCGAGCCATAGGCCGCGCTGTCCCGGTGCGCGCCCAATGACCGGGCGCGAGTCCGCAAAGCAAGGACGCGCGCCCATCCATGGCTGCGCTTCGACCGGTTCACCGAGCGCAAACAAATTGCGCGCCGCAGGCAGCAAGCGATCGAACTGCACCGGCGTCGGCGGCGCATCGCGCGGCGCAAACTCCGCACCCGTGGTAATGCGGATGCCTTGCTCCATCGGCGTAATGCAATAGCCGTTTTCGGCATCGAGCACCGGCCGGCTCAGCGCGGCATTGCCGCTCGGCTGGAAGTGGCGGTGATAGCCGCGTTTGACCGCGAGCGGCAGTCGCACGCCAAGCGGATCGAGAAGATCCGGCGCCCACGGCCCCAAGGCCACGACCGCGTCGCCGGCGTCGATCGGGCCGGTGGCCGTATCCACTCTCCAGCGGGTATCGACGCGACGCAGCGAACGGGCGTCGCCGGCGAAGCTGAGCCCGCCAAGCGCGGTGAAACGCGCCGCATAAGCGCGCGTCACCGCCAAAGGATTGCTGACGCTGACGGCCCCGGTCCAATGCACGGCGTGGCGGAACACCGGCGCCAGCGACGGTTCAAGCGCGCGCGCTCCGTCAAGGTCGAGCGGCACGTTGGCGATGCCGAAATCCTTGGCCAGTCCGAGCTCTCGTTGCTGCGCTGCGAATCCGCGGGCGCTCCGATAGAGCTTGAGCCAGCCGGTGCGGCGGAAATATCGCTCGGCGCCAGCTTCGGCGCTGAGCGCCTCGTGCTCGGCGACCGCACGCGCCATAAGTGGACGCATGAGCCGAGCCGTCTCAACAAGCCGGGCGGGCTGGGACGCGGCGTAGAATGCCGCCAGCCAGGGCGCGACCTTCGGCAGAAACGAGAGATGGTAGTTAGCCTGCGGCGAGCGCTTGAGGACGACCCGCAGGCGTTCCCCCCAATCCGACGGAAATGCCGGGGGAAAAACCGTGTTGCCCTCGATCACGCCGGCATTGCCATAGGACGTGCCTTCCCCCACCCCGCCGCGCTCGATCAGCGCAACCGCCAAGCCGCGCTTGGCAAGGTGAACGGCAATCGAGGTGCCGACGATCCCGGCCCCAAGGACAATGACATCGGTGCGCGCCACGGAACCTCCGCTACTTTCCGAAAACCTTGCCGCACCCGCGGTCGAGCCGGCAAGGGTTGCAAATGGCGATCTGCCAAGCATCCGACGCGTTGCTCGGCCGGGAATAGCGTGTTACGCGAACGCATAAGCTTGGGGAGAATTCCATGCCCCGTCCGCTCGTCATCGCGCCGTCGATCCTGGCCGCCGATTTCGCAAAACTCGGCGAGGAAGTGCGCGCGGTCGATGCCGCCGGCGCCGATTGGATCCATGTCGATGTCATGGACGGCCACTTTGTCCCCAACATTTCCATCGGGCCCGACATGGTTCGCGCCATCCGTCCGCTCACCAAAAAGACGCTCGACGTCCATCTGATGATCGCGCCGTGCGATCCTTACCTTGAAGCCTTCGCCAAGGCCGGAGCCGACATCATTACGGTGCATGTCGAGGCCGGACCACACATCCACCGTTCGCTTCAAGCCATCCGCGCGCTCGGCAAAAAGGTCGGCGTGACCATGAATCCGGGCACGCCGGAAACCTCAATCGAACACGTTATCGATCTCGTCGATCTCATCCTGGTGATGTCGGTCAATCCGGGCTTCGGCGGCCAGAAATTCATTCCCGACGCGCTCGGCAAGCTTCGCAACGTGCGCGCGCTCGTCGGCGCGCGGCCGATCGATATCGAGATCGACGGGGGGATCACCGCTGAAATCGCCGCCGAAGCGGCGCGCGCCGGCGCCAATGTTTTCGTCGCCGGCTCGGCGGTGTTCAAGGATCGCACTCCGGATTCTTATCGCGCCAACATTGCCGCGATCCGTAACGCGGCGGCGCTGATCCGTGGTGAGGCGGCGTGACCATCCCTCGCTACACGCGTCTACAGATGGCGTCGATCTGGTCGCCGGAGACGCGGTTTCGCATCTGGTTCGAGATCGAAGCCCACGCCGCCGACGCTATGGCCGAACTCGGCCTGATTCCCAAAGAAGCGGCAAAAACGATCTGGACCAAAGGTAAAGCAGCGAAATTCGACATTGCGCGGATCGATGCGATCGAACGCGAAGTCAAGCACGATGTCGTTGCTTTTCTCACTCACCTTGCCGAGATCGTGGGGCCGCAAGCGCGCTTCGTCCACCAGGGCATGACATCTTCCGACATTCTGGATACGTGCTTTAACATCCAGCTCGTACGCGCGGCCGATCTGCTCATCGCGGACATCGATGCGCTTTTAGCTGCGCTCGAAAAACGCGCCGGGCAATACAAATACACCCCGACCATCGGCCGCTCGCATGGCATTCACGCCGAGCCGACCACGTTCGGGCTCAAGCTGGCATTCGCTTTTGCCGAATTCGCGCGCGCAAAGCGACGACTGCAATCGGCGCGCGCCGAAGTGGCGACCGCCGCCATCTCCGGCGCAGTCGGCACGTTCGCGCAAGTCGATCCGCGCGTTGAGGCTTATGTCGCGGAAAAAATGGGTCTCGCGGTCGAGCCGATCTCGACGCAGATTATTCCGCGCGACCGTCATGCGATGTATTTTGCGACGCTCGCGGTCGTTGCCGCCTCGTGCGAGCGCTTGGCAACTGAAATCCGTCACCTGCAGCGCACCGAAGTCCTCGAAGCCGAAGAATTCTTCTCTGAGAGCCAAAAAGGCTCCTCGGCGATGCCGCACAAGCGCAATCCGGTTTTGTCGGAGAACGTCGTTGGTCTTGCGCGGATGGTGCGCGCCTATGTGGTGCCGGCCCTGGAAAACGTCACGTTGTGGCACGAGCGCGACATTTCGCATTCGTCGGTAGAGCGCATGATCGGACCGGACGCCACCGTCACCCTCGATTTTGCGCTGGCGCGGCTTGCCGGCATCGTCGACAAGCTCATCGTCTATCCCGAAAATATGCAAAAGAATCTCGACCGACTGGGCGGGCTTGTCCATTCACAACGCGTGCTGCTGGCGCTGACGCAAAAGGGCGTAACGCGTGAAGACGCGTATCGCTTGGTGCAGCGCAATGCCATGAAAGCATGGGCCGGCGAAGGCGATCTGCTCGCGCTCCTCAAAGCCGACAAAGATGTGCGCAAGCATCTCACTGAAGCCGAACTCGCGGATAAATTCGATCTCGATTTCCATTTCGCGCATGTCGATACTATTTTCCGCCGTGTTTTCGGCCGAACCTGAGCGGGAGCCGATTGGGGGCAGGTCTTGGGAAAAGCTCCGACAATTCTGGTGTTTGATTCGGGGCTAGGCGGGTTGACCGTCTATCGCGAGATTACCGCCGTGCGTCCGGACGCCAATTTTGTTTATCTTGCCGACGATGCCGCATTTCCGTATGGCGCGATGCCAGAGCCAGCGCTTATCGCGCGGCTCATTATGCTTCTCGACGAAACAATAGCAGTCCACCAGCCCGATCTCGTCGTCATTGCCTGCAACACCGCCTCGACCATCGCGCTGCCCGAGCTGCGCAAAAAATTCGCCGTTCCGTTCGTTGGCACGGTGCCCGCGATCAAGCCTGCCTGCGCCGCCTCGCAGACGCGACGTGTTGCCGTGCTTGGCACCGAAGCAACGGTCAAGCGCGAATACACGCGCGCGCTCATTCGCGACCACGGTCAAGGCTGCGACGTCGATCTGGTAGGCGCCAAACAACTTGCCGCTCACGCGGAAGCGGAGCTGCGTGGCGAGCCGGTGAGCGACGCGGTCCTGCTGGCGGAGGTCGGCTCCTGCTTTCGCGACGACGGCAACCGCACCGACACGGTCGTGCTTGCCTGCACGCATTATCCGTTGCTGATCGCGCGGCTGGAGCAAATTGCGCCATGGCCGGTCAACTTCATCGATCCTGCGCCCGCGATCGCGCGCCGGGTCGCACATCTTCTCGACGGCTTGGCCGCCGTTGCGGCGAAGGGTACGACGCAGGCGATCTTTACGTCGGGTACCGTTCCGGCGGCGATTCTCGCGCGCTTCGGCATCGGCGCGGATCAGCGGGTTTACTCGGTCACGCCTTAACTTATGTCGTTTGACAGACCGCGGCTTTCGCCTTAGAAACCCGGCACTTCGCGGGCCCGATGGGCCCGCGCGGTGTTTCGCGACCCGTGGTTTGGGGCCGGCGCTTCGGTGCCAAACCTGTCGGTTCCGGGCAATGCCCGTGGACAGAGGAGGGCGCGATCCTCAGCACCGGCGCGGCTCCTCGGGAACATCGTCTCTTTGGAGAAGATCGCGCCGGATTTCGCACAAACAGCGAGGACGCGATGACCAAGCGCCATGAGGCGAAGTACAAGATCGACCGGCGGATGGGCCAAAACATCTGGGGTCGGCCGAAGTCACCGATCAATAAACGCGAATACGGGCCCGGCCAGCACGGTCAGCGCCGCAAAGGCAAGTTGTCCGACTACGGCGTGCAATTGCGCGCCAAGCAAAAGCTGAAGGGCTATTACGCCAATATGTCGGAACGGCACTTTCGCGGCATCTATGAAGAAGCGCGGCGGCTGAAGGGAGACACCGGCGCGCACATGATCGGGCTTTTGGAACGCCGGCTCGATACTGTCATTTATCGCGCGAAGTTCGTTCCCACCGTTTTTGCCGCCCGGCAGTTTGTCAACCACGGCCACATCAGGGTGAACGGAAAGCGCGTCACGATTGCAAGCTTCCGCGTCAAAGTCGGTGACGTTGTCGAGGTCAAGGAAAAATCGAAACAGCTTGCACTCGTGGTGGAGGCGAACGCGCTGGCTGAACGGGACGTGCCTGACTACATCGAGGCCGATCACTCGAAGATGACGGCAAAACTCAGCCGCATCCCCGGGTTAGGCGAGGTTCCCTATCCGGTCATGATGGAGCCGCACCTCGTCGTCGAATATTATTCGCGCTAACGCGGTCTGCGGACCGATCCCACGCGGATTCGCCGGCTTCGCCGAATCTCCTTAAGTGATTCGCACCGTACTTATCCCCAGCGCCTTGCCGGCCAATGTGCTGGTAAATGCGAGCGAATCGCGCGTGGGCGCTGAACTTTTCGCGTCCTGCTTGAAAAGCTGCCTTTTTTAGCTACGCTGATGGCGCAAATTGTCGCAACTTTGCGTGCGTAGCGTGCGTAACGGCTGGGGCTTCCTCACGGATTGCAAGGGAGAACGCACATGGACGCGTTACAAAGAACAACGAGGCCCAGCACAAAACGATTAGCTGTTACAATAAGTTAACCAGAATGGGTTGGCAGCTAGGTACGCCCTAGGTGCAGAAGGATTTCCCGGCCCACTATTGAACGTC
>JBKPIZ010000133.1:0-4950 GCA_046730495.1 Pseudomonadota bacterium | reverse complement strand
ACGATTAGATCGCGATGAACCACCGCCAAAGCGCTCGCCGCTACGACCAGACCACCATTTGCGAGACGCGCAAACGTCTCTACGGCTCGCTCGATTTCACGCGGATCGCGTACACTAATTGAGCTCACATCTAAGCCGAGCGGGGGTGCCAAAGCCTGGATGACAGCGAATTGTCCGATCCCCGCGGGTATGGCTGGATCGCGAAGCACTGCTGCACGGGTAACCCCGGGTGCGATCTCTTTCAACAATTCCAACCATTTTCCAGTCAAACTGTATTCAAACGACATAAAGCCTGTCACATTGCCGCCCGGTCGCGCCAGACTATCGACCATGCCGTTCCCAACCGGATCAGCGGTAATCGTGAATACAATTGGCACTGTATGAGTTGCCTCAAGCAAAGGCGTAATTGTTGAGCCCCCGACAGCCAGAATAACGTCAGGCGCAAACGCAACTAATTCTGCTGCATATTTTCGCGCGGCGGTGGTGTTGCCGGCACTCGCACGCATCTCGATCCGAACGTTGCGCCCTTCGGCCCAACCCAAGCGCTTTAGCTCCTGCAAGAACACGTTAATGCGGGCTTTGGTTTCCGATTCCTCGCCCGTTGGACCTATGATGATCCCTACCCGCCGCATGCGATCGCCCTGCTGCGCGCGCACCGTAAGCGGCCATACGACCGCTGAACCCGCAATGGCTCTGATGAAATCGCGTCGCCTCATTGTCGCCCCCGAGGTCCAGATGCGACATCGTAGCAATCCCTACCGTTGCTCTGGAAGAGGCCGACGCTGTCCGCTTTGGGTCAAAAGCGGACATGACGGGCCGAATTTGCGATGTCCGCTTTACCCCCAAAAGCGGACATTGGCGGAGTGAGTTCCGATGTCCGCTTTTTGCCAAAAGCGGACATATGCAGCGCAGCAAAAAGCTGCCTATTCGATCACCTCGTCGGCGCGTAGCAGGAACGACTCCGACATGGTCAAGCCAAGAACTTTCGCAGTCTTGAGATTAACTGCCAGCTCGAATTTGGTCGGCTGCTCAACAGGAATATTCGCGGGCTTTACGCCGTGCAGCAGCTCGACCAACTGCCGGGAAATGATCTCCCCATAAATCCGCTCAAGACGGGGTCCATAGCCAATGAGACCCCCCTCATCGACCACGGGAGGCCATTGATAGATTGCAGGCAGCGCGAGCGCCGCAACGCGCCCGAGGATGAGCTGACGATTGTTGTAGAGCAGCGCCGACGCCAGCACGTTAAGCGCGGCGGCACCGGAACTCTTTGCTGTATCAATTGCGCCTGCAATCTCCTCGGCCTTGGCCACGCGGTGGATCGAAAGTTCGGCCCGGTGCGCGAGCGTTGCTTCCTGCAGTGTCTGCAGCCGCTGCGGTGAGCTACTGTTGACATCTGCCAGCGCCGCGTAGCGGTGCGCTCCGGGCACAGTTTCCATCAGGATTTGCTGCCGCTTCCCATCTAGCTCGCTGGAAAGGATGCTGACGCCGGTCGTATTGCCGCCAGGCTTGGCAAGCGAGGCAACAAAGCGCGATCCGACCATGTCTTCGGCGACAGCGAGGATCGGAATCTCTTTCGTCGCTTGCTGTGCGGCGCGGACGGGAGGGTCCCCTCCGCAAAAAATGACGTCGACCTTGGCCTCGACGATCGCCGAGGCATGTTCCGCAAGCCGATCGACCCGCAGACTAAAACCCTGGTCGTCGACTGTGAGGTTTTGCCCAGCGATGAAGCCGTCCGATTTCAGCGCATCGAACAAAGCGGTGATCCACCACGCGTTGCGCGGGCTGAGGGACAAGACGCCGAGGCGAAAGGTCCGGCTCGCCTGCTGCGTACGCGCTGTAAGCGGCCATGTGGCTGCCGTGCCACCAATCAATGAAATGAAATCGCGTCGTCGCATTGCCACCCCCAAGGCTCAGGACCACGCCCGGCTACGTTTCGATTACAGCAGGGATTTGCTGCCAGCGGAATGGGGATCAGGGCTCAGTTTGCGCAGCAGCAATCCTGAGCCGCTCATGTCCGCTTTGGGTCAAAAGCGGACATTCGGGCCGTTCATCGCCATGTCCGCTTTACCCCCGAAAGCGGATGTTCGGTGACGTGCAGGGCACAGGGTTTTCGGATGCGACGGAGCAAGATGGTGCTCCTCATTAACACAGGAGCATGACCATGCTTGTTTACGAGAACCCCGTCCCAGCGACGCACGAACATATGCCCTGGAACAAGGGAAAGCTGCCCGGGGCAAAACCTCCTTTCCGGCCCAAGGATGTCTGGTCTATTCGAACCAAACTCCAATTGGAGGGACGAATACGAGACCTGGCAATGTTCAACCTGGCAATCGACAGCAAGCTGCGCGGCTGCGATGTTGTTGGACTGAGGGTCGAAGACATCGCGCCCAATGGGTATGCGAACGATCGGGCCACCATCCGTCAGAGGAAAACTGGCCAGTCCGTCAAGTTCGAGCTGACAGAACAAACTAGGCAAACGGTCGATGACTATTTAACGGCCGCCGGCAAAAAACCCGGTGATTTTTTGTTCGCGGGGCGCCGCAGCGGAAAGCGCAATATAACGACACGACAGTATGCCCGCCTGGTTTCCGAATGGGTCGCCAGCGTGGGCTTGGATCCGAACAACTACGGGACCCATTCGCTTCGTCGAACAAAGGCGACATTAATCTATCGCCGCACGGGCAATTTGAGAGCCGTCCAGCTTCTTCTTGGTCACACGAAGATCGAGAGCACGGCTCGCTACCTCGGCATTGAAGTGGATGATGCGCCAAGTTGACATCTGAAAATGAGGGGCGCTGCCGAATGTCCGCTTTTGGGGGAAGAGCGGACATGGCGACTGACTGCCAGGATAACCGTTGCCTGCGAAGATCACTCTGGCTTGAGGTTGGCGAACTTTACCACCTTCCCCCACTTTGCGGTTTCCGCTGCGACGAAGGCACCGAATTCGGACGGCGCACCCGGAAATGCCGTACCGCCGAGCTCGATCAAACGGGCCTTGATCTTTGCATCGGCGAGGCTGGCATTGGTCTCGCCGTTGAGTCGCTCAATAATTGGCACCGGCGTATTCGCCGGCGCGCCGATGCCGATCCATTGGCTCGCCTCGAAGCCAGGCACGATCGTGCTCACCGTTGGAACATCCGGAAGGAGCTCGGACCGCCCCGCTCCGGTCACCGCCAGAGCACGCAACCTTCCCGAGCGGATGAAATCGATGAGCAACAGTACCGTGCCGATGACACCGTCGATTTGGCCACCGAGCGCATCGGTGATGGCCGGCGGGCCGCCGCGATAGGCGACCAGGACGAGGTTCGTTCCCGTCAGCATTTTGAACAGTTCGCCGGCGACATGTTGCGGCGAGCCGATCGGGGGCGTTCCGATATTGATCTTGCCCGGTTTCGCGTTGGCGTAAGCGATCAGGTCGGCAAGAGTGCCCGCCGGGAATGGCGCGCGCACGGTAATGACCATCGGAAAACTAACAAGGCCGGCGACCGGCGCAATGTCTCGGATCAAATCAAAATTGAGATTTTCATAGAGCGAGGTGTTAATTGCGTTCCCCGCCGAAACCAGAAGCAATGTATAGCCGTCTGGCACGGCGCGCGCGACCGTCTCGGTTGCGAGATTGCCGCTGGCGCCACTGCGATTCTCGACGACGAAGGATTGGCCAAGCCGCTCGGCGAGCGATTGCGCGATCAAGCGAGCGATGACGTCGGGAGCGCTGCCTGGAACGGCGCCAACGATAAGTCGCACCGGTCGAGTGGGATAGGGTTGCGCCCGAGCGAGACGTGAGGTGAGTGGTAGCGCGGTGGTACTTGCGGCTAGCTGTAAGAACTTACGGCGGAGAACGCTCATTACGATGCTCCACGCACTTGAGCACCTTTGGTACAATCATATTTCAACAGTCGCCTGAATGTCTTTGGCACAAAGCGGAAGTCACGCAATTGCTGACTTATCCGCAATCAGCTTCAAAGCAGATGTCCCGCTTCCCTCCTCCGCCCCAATAAGTTTATCTTGAACGAAATCCAATTTGAGGTCATGGGACCGCTTATGGGGCCACTGCAGCAAAAATCGAAAAGGCATTGAAAAAATTGCGATTTTTGCCGGTGATTGGCGGACACCCCTTCCGCCATTTTCTCGGCCCCAGTCGATCGGATGGCGAAGAAAACCACTCGACGGAAATGCATCGCCGCTATCGGGGCCGCGATGTTGCCGCGGCCACCGATCGCGCAACAAGCGTCCACACCAATCATCGGCGTTCTGGATAGTGCGGCTGCGACGGCATTAAAACTTTCGACCTTTTACGAAGGATTGAAAGTTGAAGGCTTTTCCAGAAACCAAAACCTAAGCGTCGAATACCATTCGGCGGAAAGCGATTATGCCGTTTACCGGAGCTTGCAGCCGATCTGGTCAGTAGCCGCGTTACATTGATAACCGCCTTCGGCAGTCCGGCCGCGCTAGCCGCTAAAGCGGCCACCGCGAAAACTCCGATCGTGTTTGCGGTCGGTGCAAATCCAATCGAGATTGGGCTTGTCGCGAGCCTCAATCATCCTGGAGCGAATGTGACCGGCGTGACCGGCATGGCCGTCGGGCGAGAACACAAACGTTTGGAATTGCTGTATGCAGCGATCCCAACGACACCTGTACTTGGACTTCTTCTCAATCCTCACAATTCAAACCAAGACGTACAAATCAACGATGCTCTCGCGTCCGCTCAGAAAGTGGGTGTGCGGATAAAGATCATCCTGGCAAGCACGGGGCGCGACTTTAGCAATGTCTTTGCTGAGCTCACCCAATCGCAAGCCGGGGGCCTCGTCGTCGTCGACGATGAGTTTTTTCTCAGCGCCAGCGCTGATCTTGGCTCCTCGGCGGCCCGGCACGGTGTTCCCGCGATCTTTCAGGGAACTGCTTTTACTGCCGCTGGCGGTCTAATGAGCTACGGCACCAGACTGACGG
>JBKPIZ010000132.1:0-7330 GCA_046730495.1 Pseudomonadota bacterium | reverse complement strand
ATGAACGCAGATTGGAAACCCGAACGTTGACGGAAGACCGCGCGTGATGTCGTCCCAGCTCCGGCCGCCATCGGCCGAACGCCAGACGCCGTGATGATTTTGCTGATAGAGCAAGTCAGCAGTCCCCGATGCCCGCATCATATTGTGGACGCAATGTCCGATTTCGCCATCGCGGGGTGCCGCGGGATGGGCATGTGCGGTGCTGGGCTCCGTGTTTGATAGTCGGTTGCGACGGTCCCAGGTCCTGCCGCCATCCTCCGTCGCAAAGACGCCGGCCGCCGAAATCCCCACCCAGAGCTTTTGAGCGTTCGCCGGATCAAACAAGATCGTATGCAAAACCAATCCGGCGCCGCCGGGATTCCAGCTGTCGGCGGACGGATGATCGCGCAGCCCTTGTACCTCTTCCCAACTCTTGCCGTCGTCCCGGCTCGCAAGCAGCCTTGCCGGTTTGGCTCCAGCATAGAGTGTTCCGTGGGCATAGCTCAGCGACCAGATCTGCGCGAACTGATCCGCAAACGGCAGCGGTCGGTTGGTCCAGTTCATCATGGCGGCGAGTTGAGGATCTTTGGCAGCCCAGTCGTCGATGAGACCCTTTGTGAGCTTGGCCACTTGCCAAGTCTCACCCGCGTCTTCGGAGCACCACACGCCGGCGCCGTGCCATTCGCCGCCGCCACCGGCCCACAGCAAACCCGTAGCAGGGTCACCGACGATGTGATTGATGGGCCAGCCATTGCAGAATGGCCCCTTTACTGTCCAGCTCTCCCTGTCACTGCCGCCGGATATCAAGAAGGCACCCTTCGTCGTTCCGACAAGTATCGTGACACCGTCTTGGTTCATCGCCTTTCTCCGGCTCCTGGACCACGCGCTGCTTTGCACGCTCTGAAATTATTGATGGCCGCTTTGCGCCAAAGAAACCGGCATTGCTGAGCACGACTAAGATGTCCGCTTTGGGTCAAAAGCGGACATTCAGAGGTGGGTTCCCATCAGCATTGACGCTGGTTTTCACAAACCTGCAGACATTGTGACTTGCCCTGTCTTGTATAACCCGATGGCTCGGGCGGCTGCTGGCGACAGGTCGATGTCTCTACCTCGGACCCACGGGCCGCGGTCGTTGATGCGAACCGTGACGCATCCGCTGTGGCAAACGCGTATCTGGGTGCCGAACGGCAGCCTGCGATGGGCAGCCGTCATTGCTGCACAATTTAGTCGTTCTCCACTCGCGGTCTTGTGGCCGCACAGCCCGTCACTTCCGCCATAGATGCTCGCTACTTCGGCATGCGCAGTGGCAACCGAAAATAGCAGCACAAAGGCAGCCATACGGTTACAACAAACCAGCCCCTTCAATGCGGCCTCCCCCGTGCAATTACCCCGTCGAATCGAACCGAGATCTTTAAATCAAAAAAGGCTGTGGCATAAGTTGGATCAACAAAAGTCAGAAATTCGGCAAACTAATAACTGCAACAACATTTTACTTTTCTTTCATGTCCAGTGAAGCTACGAGGGTGCGGTTTGACCTGAAGGAGAAACAATGTCTAAAGCAAATGGAACACGGCGCGCGTGGACATCTGAACAAGTCCGTACGTTAAAGACGCTCGCTCGAAAGAAGACGCCTGCTGGAAAGATTGCTCGCGCGTTGAAGAGGACGGAGGGCGCAACGCGGCAAAAGGCTTTTAGCCTCGGATTGTCCTTGGAATCGCGCTTTTAAAATCAAATTAGCCCGGCCTAACGCCGGGCTTTTTCTACTGTAGCCTAAATTTTCCTACGTCCGCGTTGGGGGAGGGTTACGGGCACTTTTATTTCGTCCCGATGACCATTGCCCAGTAAATTCGGTGGCCATTTTGTGCATGTGCGACGCCGATCCACTTCGCGCCGTGCAGCAGCAGATTGGCGCGATGTGCAGCCGAATTAGTCCATTGGTCTAAGGTGCTAGCGAAATCAGCATGACCAAATGCGATATTCTTTGTCGGCATCGCGCTGTCCGGCCTGGCCCTGGTCGGCCTGACTGGCTGCAACACCTTCAGCGAGGTGGCGGCCCCGCCCGCCGCCGACCAGGTGGCGCCGGCGGTCACGGTGCAAAATGCCGGCGACATCAAATATTACCCGTCGGACGAACCGCTGAAGCTCGCCTTGGATTATTTCAAGAAGGGTTCCTATGGGATAGCCAACCGTTACTTCCGTGATGCGGTCGAAAAAGCTCCTGAAGATGCCGAGGCCTGGATCGGGCTCGCCGCCAGCTACGACAGATTGCGGCGGTTTGATCTGGCCGATCAGGCCTATGCGACGGCCATCAAATTGACCGGCGAGACCATTCAGATACTGAACGATCGCGGCTATTCCTATCTGTTGCGCGGCGATCTCGCCAAAGCGCGCGCCAAATTCTTAAAAGCCTATCAGCTGGATCCCACCAATCCGACGGTCATCAATAATATTCAGCTCCTCAACTCCAGTTACCGCTTCGTCGAACGGATACCGTAGGCTCTGCCGCGTTGCGGCGGCTCGCCGGCGCTTCGCGATTGCCGTCGCGGGCCGCTGAATTTACGTCAATCCTCGAACGGCAAGCCGGCATATTGCTCAGCGAGCGACGCCTGGGCATGTTCCGAGGCGTGCAGATAGTCGAACTGACTCACACGCATCTGTTGTTCGAACGGCGCCTCGTCGGGGAAGCGGTGCAGCAGCATGGTGAGCCACCACGATATCCGCGCCGAGCTCCATACCCGGCGCAGCGCCATTTCGGAATAGCGGTCGAGATAATGCATGCGTCCGGTGCGATAGGCCTCGATTAAGCCGCGCGACAGATAAAACACATCGGAGACCGCCAGATTGAGCCCCTTCGCGCCGGTCGGCGGAACGATATGGGCGGCGTCGCCGGCCAAGAACAATCGGCCATAGCGCATCGGCTCGGCGACGAAGCTGCGCAGCGGGGCGATCGACTTTTCGATCGACGGCCCGGTCGCGATCCGCTCCGCCATCTCAGGCGGGCAGCGCGCCTTGAATTCGCGCCAGAAGCGGTCGTCAGGCCAGTCCTCAAGGTTGGTGTCAAGCGCGCACTGGATGTAGTAGCGGCTCAGCATCGGTTTTCGCATTGATGCCAGCGCGAAACCGCGATGGTGATAGCAGTAGACCATGTCCGGGAATGGCGGTGTCTCCGACATGATGCCGAGCCAGCCGAATGGGTAGCCTTTCTCATAAGTCTTGAGCACTGCGGCCGGGATCGATGTTCGGCTCACGCCATGGAAGCCGTCGCACCCGGCGATATAGTCGCAATCGACCCGCTGCGCGTCGCCGTTTTTGTCGTAAGTCACGAACGGCCGTTGTGAGGTGAGCTCGTGCAGACGGACGCTGGCGGCTTCGTCGATCACCTTGCCGCCGGCGGCATCGCGCGCCGCATAGAGGTCTTCCGTGATCGAGGTCTGGCCATAGGCCATCAACTGCTTGCCGGTATATTTCTTGGTATCGATGAAGAACCACGGCCGTCCTTCCCAGGCGATGGCCGAGCCGTTATGCGGATGGCCTTCCCGGTCCATGCGCTCGCCGAGCCCAACCTCGCGCAACAGGTTGACGGTGCCGGCCTCCAGCACCCCGGCGCGGATGCGCTCGAGCACATAGGCGCGGCTCTGGCGCTCCAGCACAATGGTATCGATACCGCTGCGGTGCAGAATATGCGACAGCAGCAGACCGGCCGGGCCGCCGCCGATAATCGCGACTTGGGTGCGCGCAGCCGATGTCACAATGACCCTTACCAAAAGCTCAATTGCATAGATTGGCAAGCCAATTTAGTCGGTGCGCCGTGAACGCCGCCAGCGGGCTTGCGCTGACGGCTCAATGCCGCGATATGAAGACCATCGGCGGGCGTCCGAGGGCGCGGCGCCCGACTACGTTGGCGTAGCTGCGATCGTTCTGGCGCTGCATTCCTGCCTGCGCGAGGCAATGCGACGGCGCCGATCTTTGAGGTGTCCATGTTTGCAACGTTCAAAAGCTTTATCTCGGATTTTGTCGACGGCGAAAAACATCCGAGCCAATTTGCCGACAACGACTATCGCCTGGCGGCAGCCGCATTGCTGGTGCACGCCGGGGCGATCGATGGCGACATGTCGGAGCGCGAGCGCGACAAACTCCGCAGCGTCATTAAGCAGCGCTTCGCGCTCAGTGATGAGGCGACCGACGAGCTGATCGCCAAAGCGACCGAGGCCGAGCACGAGTCGGTCGATCTCTATCATTTCACCAGCCTGCTCAATCGCTCTCTCGATGAGCCGGGCCGCGCCCGCGTCATCGAGATGATGTGGGAAATCGTGTTCGCGGACGGCCAGCGCGATGAGCTCGAGGACAATTTGTTGTGGCGGGCCGCCGATCTCCTTGGCGTATCGCCGCGCGAGCGCATCGAGCTGCGCCGGCGGATCGGCGGTGAATCGTCATGAAGCCGGTTGTCCTGATCACCGGTGCGTCATCCGGCATCGGCGCGGCTTTGGCCAAGGTCTTTGCCGCGCACGGCCACGAGCTCGCTTTGGTGGCGCGGCGCGGCGATCGGCTCGACGCGCTTGCTGAGGAAATCGCGGCGACCGGGCGGCCGCGGCCGACGGTGTTCACGGCGGATCTCGAACGCCGCGATGGCGCCTCGGCCATCGCGGCTGAGCTTTCGTCGCGGGGATTGGAGCCGGCGATCGTCGTCAACAATGCCGGCTTTGGTCTTCGCGGCGAAGCGGCCACGCTCAGCCGCGACGAACAGCTGGCCATGATCGATCTCAATGTGCGCGCGCTGACCGAACTGTCGCTGATGTTCGTCGACAGCGTGGCGCGGCATCGCGGCGGCATTCTCAACATTGCTTCGCTCGCCGCTTTCCTGCCCGGGCCCGGCATGGCCGTCTACTATGCGAGCAAAGCCTACGTGCTCTCGTTCAGCGAAGCCTTGCATCGCGAATTGTCCGGCCGCGGCGTGCGCGTCACCGCACTGTGTCCAGGACCGGTCCCTACCGAATTCCAGACTCGGGCGGGGCTATCGCTCCCGGCGGCGGCGCGGATGCTGGAGCTGTCAGCCGAGCGTGTAGCGCAGATCGGCTATGATGCGTTTATGGCCGGTCAGCGTGTCGTGGTTGCGGGAATAGGCAATAGGCTTGCGGTGTCTTTCATGCGCCTGGTCCCGCATGCGCTGCTCTTGCGTCTGGTGGACCAGGGCCGGGCGGCTGACGCCGCAAAATAGATCGCGTGGGGCGGCTACGGCAGCGGCCGCGGTAACGAGGGTGCAGAGCTTAACCAGCTTTGATCGGTTTATGCAGTATCCGGTCCTGATCGTCCTGCACCAGGAGCATTCCACGCCCGGCCGCCTCGGCCATGCCTTACAACAACTCGGCTACACGCTGGACGTGCGGCGGCCACGCTTCGGCGAGCCGCTGCCCGCGACCATGGCGGAGCATTCGGCCGCGATCATTTTCGGCGGGCCAATGAGCGTCAATGATAGCGACGATTTCATCCGCCGCGAAATCGAATGGATTGGCGTGCCGCTGCGCGACAACAAGCCGTTCCTCGGCATCTGTCTTGGCGCGCAAATGTGCGCCAAATTTCTTGGCGGCAAGGTGTTTCGTCACCCGAGCGGTCATGCCGAAGTCGGCTATTACCCGGTGCGGCCGACACCCGCCGGACTCGCGGTGGTCGAGACTTGGCCGGAATGCGTCTATCAATGGCACCGCGAGGGTTTCGACCTGCCGTACGGCGCCGAGCTGCTCGCCGAAGGCGACATTTTCGAAGTGCAGGCGATCCGTTTCGGCAGCGTCTTTGCCTTGCAGTTTCATCCCGAAGTCACCCACGCGATGATGCACCGCTGGACCACGACCGGGCATGATCGCTTGGCGATGCCGGGCGCGAAGCCGCGGCACACGCATTTCGCCGATCGTGCGGTGTACGATTTTTCGGCGCGGGCTTGGCTCAAGGTTTTCCTGGAGCGCTGGCTCAGCGGCGCGGAAAAAAGCGTCGGCCAATCGTTACTGGCGGCCGCGGATTGACTCTGACCCGTCGTCACCGGACCTGATCCGGTGGTCCACGCTGATCTACTCGCGGTCGAGCTGCTGCGCGAAGTAAGCGACTGTCTTGGTGTAGACCTGCGATGAATTCCATTGCAGCAGCACCTGGAAATTGGCGGTGCCTTCGCCCCAGGGCTGGCCGCGCTGCCAGCCGTAGCCTTTCAGATAATTCGCGGTCGAGGCGAGCGCGTTGGTCGGATTGTGGATAAGATCGCGGCCGACCGCGTATTTGAGATACGACGACGGCAGGAACTGGGTCTGGCCGATTTCGCCGGCCCAGGCGCCGCGCATCTCGGCCGGGCTCATGTCGCCGCGTTCGACGATCTGCAGCGCGGCAATGAGTTCGCCGCGGAATTTATCCGGCCGGCGGCAATCGTAGGCGAGCGAAGCGAGCGCGCGGATGGTCGGAAAGTGGCCGCTATCGGCGCCGAAATCGGTTTCCAATCCCCAGATGGCGACGAGGACGGATCCGGGGACGCCGTATTGCTGCTCGATGCGGCTGAGCGGAGAGGCATATTGCAACATCATGCGCCGGCCGCGCGCCATTCGCGGCGGCACCATGCGCCCGGAGAACTGGTCGAAACTCTGCCGGAACACGCCCTGGGCGTGATCGCGGGCGATGATGCCCGGATCGTAGCTCACGCCGCTAAGCGCCGACTGGATCGTCGCTTGCGAAATGCCTTTGCCGGCCGCTTCCTGCTTGACGCCTTGCAGCCAGCTCGCGAAATCGCCGCCGCACGGCGCCGCGTCTGCCGGCGCCGCGGAGACTGCAGGCGTCAACAGACACGCCAACAGCAAAACCATCGAGGTGATGGCGAACGGGCCCCGCATTGAGATTCCTCACTTCTGTCGCCGTAGGACGTCAATCAATCGTAGGCTCTTTTAGGAGCAAAGCATGGCAAGGTTCGGGCTGAAAATCCGCCTCCCGACGCAAGTCGCAGCCTTTTTTGCCGGTGGTAACGGGGCTTGGTGGAGCCGAGGGGAAGATCGTTTTGCTCCACTGAAGTCACGCGAGATCAACAAGTTAGCAGGCTTGTGGTTGGCGTCTGTGTAGCAGGATTGTGTGACAGAGCAAGACCTCTATTGCTGTGCCACATGCGGCCTCAAGCGAGTGCAGATGTCTGCAAACTTCACCCAGCATCTGCATCGCGGCACAAACGGGCGTAGAGCCGCACCGTTGGGTGCTTCAGAGCATTGTTCAGATCAGCCGTACAATTTCTTGATTTCTTCTTCCGATAAACCTGCCCGGCGAGCGTATTTCCTGCTGATTTCCCTGATGCGCGCTTCACCTTCTGGGCTGATGCCGGAGAGGATCGGCT
>JBKPIZ010000131.1:0-1986 GCA_046730495.1 Pseudomonadota bacterium | reverse complement strand
TTGCTGTCGCCAACACTGCACGCGCTCCGCAACATCGGGTTTATCGAGGCGGCGAAGAAGGGCGACATCACTTTTGTCCTCTTCCACATTCTCGGGCCTTCCATCGCCTCACTCGACGAGATCGTGGACACTGCTGCCTATTTGGGGGATGCGAAATATTTCATGGTAAAGAATTTCATCAATAATACGTATTTCTTCGAATGGGACGAAGCGACCACTGCGGCCTACTTCAAAAGGATACCTGGCGCGGTTGGAGTTACCATCCCAAAGCTCGTTGAAATGGCGGCTGAACAAGTGGATCTCGCTTCGGTTCCATTTGCGACCTTCATCGCCAACAAGAAGCAAAGCGGGGCTGCCGCCTCTTATTCTTTCGTGCTCCGGGGCTATGTGCGGCATTGGCTCGAGACAATCTCAGCCGAATACGATCGTGTCGGTCTCATCGATATATTGGAAGCAAAAGAATCTTCCAGGCCGCCTATCGGTAGGCCGCGCCCCATCATCGAGGTTGACGCTGTCGTTACCTAGTTCGGCAACGAACAAGCGCGTGTCAGCAAATCCCGGACCTGTCGTGTGGAAAATCCGTCCAAGCGCAATCTCCGCTACAAAGCGAGTACTGCGCAGCGCTTGGACGGGAACCGTCTGACGGGGAGCCTGCTAATCCCCGAACCAAAATTATAGAAGACCCCTCCCACGCGGTGCAAGCTCGGCAGATGGCGAACGTAAGCCTGCCGCCGTCCGCGATCGGGCAACGACGAGCAATTAGAAAATTTCGGACGGTATTGACATCGCCGCCGTCGCTCGCCAGATAGCGAATGTCGGGCCACATTGCAGTCGCCCGGCTTACCCAAGGCATATCGCCCAAGCACTGCAGTTCGCCCGCGCGCCGGGCGGAGGACTTTTGGCGATATGTCTAATCTCCACAAGCCTTTCGTTCGGTCGCGGCATTCCAATCCGGGCATTCGACGACCGCCCGGTGAGCTGCCGCGTGCAGCCAAGCGTTGTCTCACTCCCAAAGGAGATGAGAAATGTCTTGTGACAACGCGATTTATCACAGCGCTGTTGACCTGTGTTTAAGCCCCAACCTGGAGCTGGGCGATTACGTCACGGCAACGGAACCGGACGATAAACGCCGCAAATCTCTGAAGCAGAGCCAGCTCGGATCCAGTGCTGATCAAGCCAAAGCAAAAGGACATCAGCACGAAGCTCAACCGCGGATCATTCCAGACAGTACAGAAATAGATCCTGAATACGTCTGGGGTGACGAAGGACCGATCAACGACTGAGTCTTCCGCAAACTTTAACGTATCGATGATCCATCCGTTCTCCATGTCGAAGCCCTCAGGCCGGATCGCTATCCTGTGGCGGGGCGATGAAGCGGCTCGCCGCAGCGCCTCGCCAGAGACTGGCCGATTCAAGGCCGTCTTCGCGGCGCTCGCTGATGCCGGTGTCGATGCGGAGCCGGTGGTCTACGAGGACGATGTCCTCGACGCCGTGCGGGCAAAGCTCGCTTCGCGCGATGGCGTGCTCGTCTGGGTCAATCCGATCCACGAGGGGCGCAACCGCGCCCATCTCGACGCGCTGCTGTGCGAGATCGCGGCACGCGGCGTTTGGGTCAGCGCCCATCCTGACGTGATCCTCAAGATGGGCACGAAGGAAGTGATCCATCGTACTCGTACTATGAGCTGGGGCTGCGATACGGCCCTCTATCGAACTGCCGAGGCAATGCGCGTCGATTTGCCGGCGCGGCTCGCCGCTGGTCCGCGCGTGATCAAGCGCAACCGCGGCAACGGCGGCCAGGGCGTCTGGAAGATTGAGACGCTGGCAGGTTCTCGCGAACGAGCAATGGTACGCGTGCTGGATGCGACCAAGGACGCACCGGAGGAGTTGCCGCTGGACGAGTTTCTCCAACGGTGCGCTGACTATTTCGAAGACGGCTGTGTGATCGATCAGCCCTTCCAGGCGCGCCTCCACGAGGGTGTGGTGCGC
>JBKPIZ010000130.1:0-8443 GCA_046730495.1 Pseudomonadota bacterium | reverse complement strand
GTGGAGCAGTGACTCGGGGCGGCTCGCGCGCTGAAGCAAGCACCCGCGCAGCGTCGGCGACGCGCGCGCTACGCCGAGCGCCTCGACACTCGCGCCGCTCGCGCTAAGTGCGTCCTGCGGGAGGTAGACGCGATTGAGATTGAGGTAATCCTGTTTGCAGTCCTGCAGATGATTGATGACCTGCAAGGCGGCGCAGAGCGAATCGTTGGCCGGCCACACCGCTCGGCTCTCGCCGTGAACGTCGCAGACGAAGCGGCCGACCGGCATCGCCGAAAACGCGCAATAGGACATCAGGTCGTCCCAATCGCGGTAACGCAGCTTGGTGACGTCGAGGCGAAACGCGGTGAGCAGATCCTGCGCGTGCTTGGCCGAGAGCCCGCGCGCGTTCAAAGCCTGGCGTAGCCGCACCGCCACCGCGTCATCGTCATTGGCGCCGGTAAGCCCGCCGTCCAGCCGATCGAGAAGAGCGAGCTTCTCGGGTGCCGCCAGGGTGGCGTGGTCGGCGATATCGTCGGCGGTGCGGACGAAATTGTAGAATGCCAGGATCGGCTCGCGATGGCGCGGGTGAATGAGAAAGGACGCCACCGGGAAGTTTTCATCCCGGTGCCCCTTGCCCGAACGTAAGGCGCTGGCTTCCATCATCGTCGGCTTAAGAAATATTGGTCTAAATATTGGCTTGGGCGCGGCCTTTCCACATGCCGCCGCGGCCGCGGGCATGCTGATAGGCGGAATCGAGGGTGAACGCCATATACATTGCGGCCATTGCCGGCAGCGCCGCCGCCCACAGCCAGGAGCGCAATCCGGACATACCGTAAAATCGCAAAATCGGCCGCAACGCACAGGCCATCAGCGCCCAGGCGAAGAGACCGGCAAATTGCGCAAAGCCGTCAGCGAACAGCGTCAGCGCGACCGGCGCCAGGTAAGTCAGCGCCAGACCTAAAACAGTGCCGGCAAGCAAGAAGGGGGAGTAACCAAGCTGCGCATAAGCGGTGCGCGCGACCATATGGCGAATGTCGCCGATCGACGGGTAAGCGCGCAGGCTGTGCGCACTGTCGGTCAGTGTAATTGCGATCGGCCCGCGCGATTTGAGGAGTTTCGCCAGCGCGCAATCGTCGATCAGGGCGCCGCGGATCGCGGCAAGCCCGCCGGCCGCCTGCAGCGCTTCGCGCTTGACCAGCATGCAGCCGCCGGCGGCTGCCGCGGTGGCGCGGCGCGGATCGTTGACCCAAGCGAAGGGGTAAAGCATCTGGAAGAAAAAGACGAAGGCCGGCACGAACATGCGCTCGGCAAAACTCTTGCAGCGCAATTTCACCATCAGCGAATTGAGAACGAGCCCTTGTTTTTCGGCCTGCGCGACCAGCGACGACAGCGCGCCGGGGGCAAACACGATATCGGCGTCGGTCAGGAGCAAATAATCCGGCGGGTTCGGCGCCTGCGCCGCAGATTCCACGCCCTGGTTCTGCGCCCACAGTTTGCCGGTCCAGGTGGCCGGCAGCGGTCGTCCGGCAATTACATGCAGCCGATCGCCGGCGCCAAGTGCCGCCGCCGCCTCGCGCGCGACGTGTGCGGTGGCGTCGCGGCTTTGGTCATCGACCAGGATCACATTGAACGGTCCGCCATAATCCTGGCGCAACAGCGAGGCGATGGTCTCGCCGACGGTCTCGGCTTCATCCCGCGCCGGCACCACAGCGGTGACTGGCGGCCATTGCAGCGTCGGGGGCGGCACGGCTGGGCGCGCGCCATCGTCGTCGCGTTCGGCCGCGCGCCAAAATCCCCCGCGTGCCGCGATGAGATAGAGCCAGGTCGCCAGCACGATTGCCGCTATAATAAGTTGCGCCACAAATGGCCTCTTTATCGCCCGCCGGGCTTTAAACCGTAGGACCTGATATAGGAACTAGGCGATACGCTGGGTATTAAGCTTCGGCATGGCTGAGCGGGCGAACCCTAAAATGAGCGGCAAAACCAGCCCTTTTCTGGCGCGGCTCGATGCGGTAGCGGCCGAAACCGAGGCGCTGCTCGACCGGCTCCTGGCCGTCGCGCCGGCGCCCGGCGAAATGGCGCGCCCGGCGCGCCTTATCGAGGCCATGCGCTATGCGAGCCTCGGTGGCGGCAAAAGGTTCCGCCCGTTTCTTGTGGTCGAATCGGCAAGCCTGTTTAAGGTGCCGCGGCACAGTGCCTTGATGGCCGGCGCCGCGCTCGAATGCATCCATTGCTATTCGCTGGTCCACGACGATCTGCCGGCGATGGATAATGACGAATTGCGACGCGGACAACCGACCGCGCACCGCAAATTCGACGAGGCGACGGCGATCCTCGCTGGCGACGGGCTTTTGACTCTTGCTTTCGATGTGCTCTCGCGCGAGGACACGCATATGGATGCCGCGGTGCGGGTCGAACTCGTCAGCGCGTTGTCGCGTGCCGCCGGCGTCGGTGGCATGGCCGGCGGCCAGATGCTCGATCTCGCCGCCGAGGGCCGCTTCGGCCCGGTCGGTCATGGCGCGAATGAGGTGCGGCTTCTCCAAGCGATGAAGACCGGCGCGCTCCTGCGCTTTGCCTGCCAGGCAGGCGGCATTCTCGGACGCGCCGGCCCGGCACAGCGCGAAGCGCTCACGCGCTATGGCGCCGCGGTCGGCGAAGCGTTTCAGATCGCCGACGATCTGCTCGATATCGAAGGCGACCCGGCCCTGGTCGGCAAATCGACCGGCAAGGACAGCGCCGCCGGGAAAGCCACATTTGCCAGCGTGCTTGGCCTTGCCGGCGCCAGAAAACGGCTGGGAGAGCTCGTCGGCGAGGCCGAAGCCGCGCTCGCACCGTTCGGGGCCGCGGCGACGACGTTGATTGAGGGTGCGCATTTTGTCGCCGAGCGCCGGGCGTAATTGACGCGCCGGGGCAGTTATCCCGAAATGGAGGGAATCACGCCACCATGCTGAGGTAGGCCCAAGCTGAGGTAGGCCCAAATCGAAAAAAGTTGAAAAACGATATGACGTTCACAACGCCTGGTGCACGATGAAACGTTTTCTCCGCAGGACAATTTGCGCCGGCGCCGCAGCACTGTTTGTGTTGGCGGCCGGCGCGCACGGGACTGTCGTCGCACAGGATGCCGGCAAGTCGCATAAGGCGCGCGCCAATGAAAAAAGGCCGCCGCCCCCGCCCGCGGCCACTGCTTCGCCGCAAAAATTACCGCCCCGCGCGCCATTCACCGCTGCCGATGACGCGGTGGCCGGCGTACCCGGCATGCCCGACGCGCGTTTTTGGGCGGATTCCGAAACCGACTTCGAAAAAGCGCTGCCGCCGCAGCGCGGGCCTTGGCTCATTCTTTCCACTGGTGGCGCCGACGGCGCGTTCGGCGCCGGACTGCTCACCGGCTTGAGCGCCGCCGGCAAGCGTCCGGACTACGCTGTCGTCACTGGCGTGAGCACCGGCGCGCTGATGGCGCCGTTCATCTTCGCAGGTCCCCGCTACGACGCCGCGCTGCAGGAGGTCTACACCCGCACCTCGGCCGCCGACATTTTCGAGGTCGGCGGCACCGGCGAAAGTTTCCTCGATACCTGGCCGCTGAAGGATTTGATCGCCAAGCAGATCACGCCAGCGCTCCTTGCCGATATTGCCGCGGCGCATCAGGCCGGCCGGCGGCTGTTCATCGTCACGACCGATCTCGATGCTGAACGCGCGGTGGTCTGGAACATGGGTGCGATCGCAGTCCATGCCACCGCGCATTCCAGCAACGCTGGCGGCGAGGACGCCATCAAGTTGTTCCGCAACATCTTGCTCGCATCCGGCAGCGTTCCCGGCGCGTTCCCGCCGGTGCTGATCGAGGTCGAAAGCAACGGCAAGCGTTTTGCGGAAATGCATGCCGATGGCGGGGTAGGCGGACAATTCTTCGTGACGCCGCCGGCGCTGATGCAAAGCACCAGCAACTATAAGATTCCCGCCGACGCGCTTTACATTGTCGTCAACAGCAGCCTGGCGCCCGAATTCCAGGTGGTCGAGCGCAGTACGCCGACGATTCTGGCGCAAACGGTGTCGATGGCGATCAAGTCCGACTTACGGGTACTGCTCGATCGCGCTTATGTCGCGGCTAAAAACAGCGGCATCGGCTTTAATGTCGCCACCATTCCGCCAAGCTTCAACGCGCCCAGCCGCGGCGCCTTCGACCCCGACTACATGAAAGCGTTATTCAATGTAGGCTATGATCAGGGCAAAGGCCCAAGTCCCTTCGCCGCCGAACCGCCGGCTTTTCCGGGTTCGCCGGCAAATGGAATGAGCGATCCACAACCGGGAGCGAACAGATGAAGAGGCTCGGTATCGTGACGGCGATCGTGGTCGGGGGATTGGTTGCGGCGCTGGCGGCGGCACAAGCGCAAACGCAACCGCGACCGACGCACAAGCGCACGGTATACATGTCGTCGCGCGCCTATGACGGGCTGTGGAGCGTGTCAATTCACACCGCCTACGGCCCGTGCGATCCGACCTATCGCTATCCGGCACGGATCGTCGGCGGCCGCGTGACGCAGGCGGACACCGATTTCAGTTATCAGATTTCCGGTGCAGTCGTCGCTAGCGGCGCGATTGCGGTGACGGTCTATCGCATGGGCCAGAGCGCGACCGGCTACGGACGGCTGCGCGGCTCAAGCGGCGCAGGGCGTTGGAGCGCCGCCGGCAATACTTGCTACGGCACCTGGAGCGCCATGCGCCGCGCCGCGAATTGAGCGCGGCTGCAAATCGTCGCGCGGAGCGGCGCGCAAAATAATCTCCTGCGCCTTGAACGCATGACGTTTGCATTCCACTCCGCGCAAATGCGCAATCGCGCGGACATGAATTCTTGTTCATGACCTTGTCTGTTTCGCGACGGCCGCGCACTGCAGCATCGGCCCTCGCGGCGATCGCGAAATTTAATTTGCCGTTCGTGGAATAATTCAACGCGCCTGTACCTGACTGCGTGGGAGCGACGTTGTTTTTGGGAGCAACGCCAGGAGTAAAGGAAAATTGGCTTGTCTCGCAGCGGCGGTCGCAATCGGCGCTGCATTGATTGGAGCGCCCGCGCTGGCGCGAGGCGGCGGCGGTGGCGGATGGAACGGCGGATGGCGCGGCGCGCCCATTCATAGTGCCGCAATAGGTGGGGCCGCTTGGCATTCGGGATGGCACGGTGCGGCCTGGCATGGTGCAGCCTGGCACGGCCGCTTCTTTCCACATCACCGGGTCGCGTTTTTCCATCGCCGCCACTTCGGACCGTTCTTCGGCCTCTATGCCGGCGGCTACTCCTCATGCTGGTCTTGGGTGCCGACACCGGGTGGCTGGCAATACGTCTGGGTCTGCGGCCCAAACGGCTACGGCTACTACTGAGCAGTGATGAGAAGCCTCGGCATGCGCCAAGGCCGAGGCCGGCGCCGCTGATTCCCGCGTGAGCGGGAATGAGCGGCTGCCGTCAATCTCTCGGCGCCTTCTTTTTTCCGCCGGCCTCCGGAAAAATCCACATGGCGACGATCATGAAGGCTGCCGTCGCCAGCACGAAGTTTCCGAATTCCGGCCGCACCGGCGAACCGCTCCAAAAAGCGAGAACGAGCGCAACAACAGCGACTGCGGCTGAAACATAAGCCTTGACGTCATTGGGCATGCGATTGCGATCCCGTTTGATCGCCACAACACACGGGCAGCCTCATCAGAAATTTCCAACCGGAATTGCGGCAGCTTGATCTGGCGGCTTCGGCGTGCCGCGCAGGTTTTTCTTCAGGTACCGTGTATCGTAGCCATTGAACAGGTGTCCGATCACCCCGCGATGGAGATCGGACGTACCAAACAACCAGTCGGCGATCGGGAATGTCAGGTTCATGTTGACCTCCATCATCAGCCGCCCGTTGTGGTGAGCGGTGTGATGCCGGCGCAGCGTGTTGACGAACGGGCAGTGCCGCACGAAGGCGTTTTCATCGACGTGACAGCAGAAATGCATGAACTCGTAGATGAGATACATGCCCGTGGTCACGCACATGAACAGCCAGCCGACGTTTGGCGTTGCGACAAGGCCCAGCACCACGGCCAGCGGAATCGACATCAGGATGAAAACCACCAGCGCATAGGGCGGGAAAACGGTGACGCGCCAATCCTTGGGATCGCGAAAGCGCATTTCCTCATCGGTGAAAAACTGATGATGATTGAGCGTATGCCGCTCATAGATCGCGCGCAGCCCTTTGATATTGACGGGGCGATGCATGATGAACCTGTGCACCGCCCATTCGAAGACATTTGTGAACAAGAACGTCGGCGGCAGCGTCAGCCATTCCAGCCACGTGACATTGTGGATGTGCGCGGCATAAATATAAAACGCCGCGGCCCCCATCGCGTAAATAATCAGGATATGAACGTATCCGTCATACCAGCCGATGATGCGCGAGCGATATTCCTGGCGGAATGCTTTTTGCCGATCGGTGATCATGTCGTTCTCCTGTAACCATCACGCGGCGGTGCTGGCGGTCGATGCGAGGCGCGCTGTTGCATGCACGTTCAGTGCATATCCTTGATCGCGCGTTCTACCTCTTCTCCGGTCAGCGTCCAGTCATTGTCGAGGTCGGCGATGACCCTTTGCATGAAGGGCTCGGAAAGCGCGATCGCGCGATCCTTGTCACCGAGATGATCGTAGAGAATGGCCAACGCCAATTGCCGCGGGCTCGCGCCTTCGTAGGTCCACTCGAAGCCCCATTTGGTGAATTGTTTGACTTCGTAGTGCTCGGGCAGCCGACGGCCATCGACCGTGACTTTCAGACCGTCGAGGCCGGCATATGGTGATGACGAAGCTCAGCCCGTCTTTCGCGCCTGGACGTTGGCGTTCCACCACGGACAGACATCGGCGGCGCGTGCGAAATTGCCGTCCATGACATTGACCGGCTCGCGTCCGCCGGCCTCTGCGGTGCGGATGCGCAGCTTTCGCGCCTCGTCGCGGCCTTCTTCCGTGAGCCACAGGCGATCGTGACCCCACAAGCTCGGGCCTTCGACGCGCTCGTGCGGCGTCCAGTTCGCGGTGTCGACGCTGCGGCCGCCCCAGCCATATTCGACCAAAAATTGCGACGGCGAATAGGAATAGAACGAGGTGACGTGATCGTTGACGTGACGCCCGAGCGTGGTGCCGATCATCTCCGGCTTTTGCAGAGCGAGATCATAGGCCTGTCCGACATCGTCGAGATAAAAAAGCTCCACCATCATGTGATGAATGCCATTCTTGCCGGTATCGATGAAGGCGAGGCTATGATGGCGCGGATTGATATGGAAGAAGTACGCCTTGAACGGTTTGAGAATGTAATCGGTCGGCTTGAAATTGAGGATCTCGGTATAGAACGGCAGCACCTCGTCGAGCCGTTCGGCGGTCAGCACCGCATGGCCCATGCCGAGCGGACCGGTGCGGAAGCCGGAGATCGAGCGGCCGGGCTTGAACGGATCGCTCGCCACTTCGGCGCCGTGAAACGCTTCGAGCCGATTGCCGATCGGATCGGCAAACACGATCAGGTCCTTGACGCGGCGCTCGTCGGCGAGCGCCCGCGATCCGCGCGCCAATTTGACGCCGGATTTTTCCAGATGCGCGGCGAGCGCATCGAGCGCGGCGGCGTTGGCGACTTCCCAGCCGTAGAATGACGGGCCCTCATTTTCGTCGGTGTGAACGACGATGCGCTGCTTGCGATCGTCCATGCGCAACGCCAGCGTGCCGCGGCTCTTATCGGCGAGCTGCATGCCGAGGAAGCGCGTGCCGTAAGCCGCCCAGTCCTCGAGATTGCGGGTACGGATACCGACATAACCGAGCGCATTGAGGTTCATAGCTAGTCCTTGGCTATCCTCGGATCTCTGCAATCGTCGCCGCCGTTTCGCTCGTCACCGCAGCGCCGCGTTACGCCAATGACACATAACATATCATATGGGGCGCGGGCGATGAACCGGCGAGAGGCGATCGACGCCGGCGGGTTAGCGTCCAGCCGGCTGTGCGCTCGGCAATAAACCGTTCGCCCTTTGCACGATCGTGCCGCCCTGGTCCTCGGTGGCGGACTCAACACTCGCGGCAGGAACCCGCGTCGGCGACGATCCGGACTTGATGTCGGGCGGCAACGATGCCGGGTTGACCGGCGTGAAAGCCGCGCCTTGTGTCGATCTGCCGGTAAAGGCCAGCAGCCCTTCATTGGTCGAAACAATATCGCCGGGCCGCAAAGTCGGATCGCGTTTGACATCGAATGAGGTCAGGCCGAACGCGTCGCGGCCGTTGCAGGTGCAATTGGCCACCAATTGCTTGCGGTACAAGAACGCCGTGTCGAGCGCGGTGTAACGCTGGCCGTCCTGGGCCATCGCGGCGCCGATTTCGCTGCCGACGAAAACCTTGGTTTTGCTGTACGGGCAGATTGCCCGGCAGGTTTCCGCCGGCGTGCCGTTGACGATTTGCTCCACCGGGAAATGCTGGCCGTCGCACAGC
>JBKPIZ010000129.1:0-8214 GCA_046730495.1 Pseudomonadota bacterium | reverse complement strand
CCGCGGACCGCGCAACAGAGTGGCCGCCAGAATCTGTCTCGACCCGACTTGACGCCCGCTTAAAATATGCGTGTCGCCGATGTCACGGCCATGCAATCTGGTACCCAGTGCCATCAGAATGGTTCAGACACTCGTCGGTGTCTGAACCACACCCTATCCTCACTTTGCGCCAGCGGGGGGCCAAGACTTTTCGACAGCGGCGCGCAATCTCGCCGGCTGCGTCCGCCCACATCAACGGTCCATTGGACGCACTGGCTAACGCCGGCATCCCGAAAGAGTAACGATCAGGCCGGTCACTACATTTTCTGTACTGGCTTGATTCAGTTCCTGAACTGGCCGCGCAAATCCGGGCGTGCAATTTCGGGCTTGCTGATGGGATCAGCTCCCAAGCAACACAAGCCAAGAAAGGAAATTGTCATGCCCCTCGTTGATATCCATCTGATCGAAGGCGTGTTCGACAAGAGCCAGAAGCAAGCGATGATCAACAAGGTCACGAATGCCATGGTGGAAGTCGAAGGCGAAGCGATGCGCGGCGTTACCTGGGTCCGCGTCTACGAAGTTGCAAGCGGAGAATGGGCGATCGGCGGAAAGGCGCTGAGCGCCGCTGACGTCAAGGCCATGAAAGCTCGCTCATAGCAACGCGATGGTTCAGGCACCCGGCGGTGTCTGAACCTCACTCTTACGACTCGGCTCTCAACGTTCGCGGTGCGCGGCATCAATGCGATCGATGAGCTTTTCGATCATCGGGCTTGGCGAGAGCGGCATTAGCCGGACCGGCGCACAAAACATAATCGAATCGCCGAACACACTGGGCCGCCGCAGCGACAAGGTGACCTGCGGCGGACTCATATAGGGAAAGTAATTCACATTCTTGACGTCGGCGAGCGCGATGCGTTCTTCTTGGCCGCCGTTGCGCACGAGGAGCGCGTCACCGAGATCGAACACTTTATCGACCAGATTGAACGCTATTCTTTTCATAATTTGGTAGCCGAGGATCGCCATCACGACGACAGAAAATTTGAAATCGGGTCGGCGCCGAGGCCTTTCACCAATGCGACGACAAAAAACACCGCAAGGAAGCCGAACCAGATGACCGGAAAGATCCGCTTGTAGAAGAGCGTCATCCTCGAGGACATCAGCGGCATGACAGCGGCACCCGCCTCAATGATCGCGAACAGGTTCACCGGCCGGGCAGCGGCCGGCGGTCGACGCTCTAGCCCAGCATACCGAGCGCGTGCAGATAGGTTTCAAGGAGCGCCTCCTGCTCCTTGCGCTCGTTGATATCCTGTTTGCGCAGCCGGACAACGACACGCAATGTCTTGACGTCAAAGCCGTTGCCCTTGGTTTCGGCATAGACATCGCGGATGTCGTCAGCGATCGCCTTTTTCTCTTCTTCGAGCCGCTCGACCCGCTCGACAAACGCCTTGAGCTGATCCTTGGCGAAACGGCGGGCAGGTTGATCGTCTTTGACAGCGGCGGCAGTAGCCATTGGACACTCCGTGGCGCGGTTCTCGCAATCCGCTGCCAGCATTCGAAGCTGTGCGGCCTGCGGTCAAGCGACGAGCGCGCTCATCCACAGCACTGCACAGGCGAGCCCCGCCGCGCGGCGACCATCAATGCTTTTGACTTGCTTTTTCGAACGCGGCCTTCTGTTCGGCCGAGGCTTCCTTCTGGTGCTTGGCGCGCCATTCGTCGTAGGGCATGCCGTAGACGATTTCGCGGCTTTGCTCCTTGGTCATTGGGATGCCCTTGGTATCGGCGGCATCTTTCATCCAGTTGGAGAGGCAGTTGCGGCAAAAGCCGGCCAGATTCATCAAATCGATGTTCTGCACGTCGGTGCGCGTGCGCAGGTGCTCGACCAGGCGGCGGTAGACGGCGGCTTCGAGTTCCGTACGGGTATTTTGATCGATAGCCATAATCTCCTCCGCAAGCTACCTAGGAACGGCTGAAACATAGAGATGCGGCGCGGATCTTTCCATACGCCTTTCGACGCCACGCTCGACATGATTTTAAAAAGCCCATGCTGGGGTCATTGAGGGAAACGGTGACGACCAAATCGCGCGAACTCCTTGAATCCCTGTTTCGGGTCGCGGTCGCCACCGCGCATCCGTCGCGCTGCTTGCCGCCGCATCTGCCGGACGCGCCGCCGCGCGGGCGCTTGATTATGCTCGCCGCCGGCAAGGCCGCCGGCTCGCTCACAGAGGTGGCCGAGAAACATTACGCCGAGTCTATCACGCAGGGACGCCTCGACGGGGTGGCAGTGGCGCGTCATGGCTACGGGCGGCCGACGCGGCGCATCGCCATGGTCGAAGCGGGACATCCGGTCCCCGACGAGGCGGGCATTGCCGGCACCGAGCGCGCGCTGGCGCTTGCCGATGGCGCCGGCGCCGACGATCTCGTCCTGGTACTGCTCTCCGGCGGCGCCTCGGCCAATTGGATCGCGCCGGCCGCGGGCATCACGCTTGCAGAAAAACAGGCGACCACCCGCGCGCTTCTGCGCAGCGGCGCCAATATCGGCGAGATCAATTGCGTCCGTAAGCATCTCTCGCGCATTAAAGGCGGTCGGCTCGCCCGCCGCGCCGCACCGGCGCGCGTCGTCACGCTGGCGATCTCCGATGTCCCGGGCGACGACCCCGCGGTGATCGGTTCGGGCCCGACGGTGCCTGACCCGACAACGCTATCCGATGCCCGGGCAATCGTGGAAAAATACCGGCTCGATCTGCCGCTGGCCGTTACGCGCGCGCTCGCCGAGCCGGTCAACGAATCGCCGAAACCGGGGGATGCGATTTTTGCCGCCGGCGCCTATCGCATCTTGGCCCGGCCCGCCGATGCACTGGCAGCCGCCCGTGAGCGCGCGCTGGAGGCGGGTTATGACTGCATCGTGCTCGGCGATCGGCTGCAGGGGGAGGCGCGCGAGGTCGCCGCGGAACACGCCCGGTTGGCCCGCGACCATGCGACGGCCGGCCGCCGCATGGCGATCCTCTCGGGGGGCGAACTGACCGTCACCCTTAAAGGTGGGGGCCGCGGGGGTCCGAACCAGGAATACGCTCTGGCGCTTGCCATCCACCTCGCCGGCGCCAAGGGAATTGCCGCAATGGCGGCCGATACCGATGGAACCGATGGCGGCCGGGGCCGGCCGGACGATCCGGCAGGGGCTTTTATCGACGAGACGACCCCGATTCGGGCCAAAGGGCTCGGCCTCGATCCCGCCGCGTTTCTCGCCGACAACGATTCCACGGGGTTTTTCAACGCCATCGGCGACCTGTTCGTACCCGGCCCGACGTTCACCAACGTCACCGACTTCCGCGCCATCGTCGTTGACAGGCCCGCCGATTGAAACCGAATCTGCCTGGGATGAGCCGAGTCATCGTCGCAAATAGGTTACCCGGAGCGCTCCTGGCGAGCGCATTTGCCGCGCTGCCGCTGATCATTTCGTGGACTGGCCCGGCGGCGGCGGATTTTCGTCTCTGCAACAACACCTCGAGCCGGGTCGGCATCGCCATCGGCTACAAAGATGCCGATGGTTGGACTACCGAGGGCTGGTGGAACCTGCCGGCGCGGACCTGCGAAACCGTACTGAAAGGCAATCTCGTCGCCCGTTATTATTATGTCTACGCCATAGATTACGATCGCGGCGGCGAATGGATGGGTCAAGCTTTTATGTGTACCCGCGACAAGGAATTCACGATTCGCGGCATTGGCGACTGCCTGGCGCGCGGCTATGACCGCTCCGGGTTCTTCGAAGTCGATACCGGGGAGCAACGGGCCTGGACCGTGCAATTGACGGAATCGAGCGAACAACCGAAGCAAGGCCCGGCGCCGCCCGGGCCGGTGAGCAGTAATCCCGGCGCGGTTTCGCCCGCCATCGGAACGCCTGCCTTACCGCCGGGCCGCGCCGGCTCGACACCCGGGGCACCGCCGGGAGCGCGGACGCAATGAGGCGGCAACGCCGTACCAAGGTCGTTGCCACACTGGGAGCGGCTTCTTCGGATCGCGTGACGATTAGCCGGCTGTTTGCTGCTGGCGCCGATGTCTTCCGTATCAATATGAGCCACACCAATCCCGACCGCATGCGGGAATTGGTGACCATGATCCGGGCAGTCGAAAGCGAGCATAGGCGGCCAATCGGCATCCTGGTCGATCTGCAAGGTCCGAAATTGCGGGTCGGCACGTTCAAGGACGGATCGGCCGAAATCGACAGCGGACAGGATTTTACGCTCGACGCCAATGCGGCGCTTGGCGACGCCAGCCGCGTGCAGCTTCCGCATCCGGAAATATTCGCCGCAATCAAAGAAGGCGACACGCTACTCATCGACGACGGCAAGCTGCGGCTCAAGGCCACCGCGGTGACGCCGGAACGTATCGTTACGCGCGTCGAGGTCGGCGGCAAAGTGTCGAATCGCAAAGGTGTCAGCCTTCCCGACACGGTGGTGCCGCTCGCGGCGCTAGCGCCGAAAGACGTCGCCGATCTCGAAGCTGCGCTCGATGCCGGCGTCGATTGGATCGCGCTGTCGTTCATTCAGCGCCCTGAGGACGTCGCCGAAGCGAAAAAGCTCACGCGCGGGCGCGCCGCGGTCATGGCCAAGATCGAGAAGCCGCAAGCGGTGGCCAAACTCGGCGATATTCTCGAAACGGCCGATGCGCTCATGGTTGCCCGCGGCGACCTTGGCGTGGAAATGCCACTGGAGCGGGTGCCGGGCGTGCAGAAGGAAATGACTCGCGCTTGCCGGCGCGCCGGCAAGCCGATCGTGGTCGCAACCCAGATGCTGGAATCGATGATCGCAAGCCCGGTGCCGACGCGCGCCGAAGTTTCCGACGTCGCTACCGCGATTTTCGACGGCGCCGATGCGGTCATGTTGTCGGCGGAATCGGCGTCGGGGCAATATCCGATCGAAGCGGTCGCGACTATGAACCGCATCGCTGAGGAGGTCGAGGACGACAGCGCCTATTTGCCGTCGATTCACCTCCTGCATACCGAACCCGAACGGACCGGCGCCGACGCGATTGCCGCCGCGGCGCGGCAAGTCGCCGAAACGCTCGATCTTTCCGCGATCGTTTGCTGGACTTGCTCCGGCTCAACCGGTTTGCGCGTCTCACGCGAACGGCCGAAATGCCCGATTGTCGCCATTTCACCGGCCGACGCCGCCGGGCGCAAACTGTCCGTGGTCTGGGGCGTCCACTGCGTCATCGACGAGGATGCGCGCGATCAGACGGACATGGTGGAGCGTGCCTGCCGCATTGCGTTGAAGGAACGTTTTGCCGCACCGGGGCAGCGCATTATCGTCGTCGCCGGCCTGCCGCTCGGCACGCCCGGCGCGACGAACTTCATGCGCATCGCTTATGTGGCGGACGAGAACGTCGGCAAGTAATGCGGATAGTCGGTGCGCTCACTGCCACCGCAGCAGATATTTCTCCAATCGGCCGGCAATGCCAAAAATGAGCAGCACCACGGCCAGGATCAGTACGATCAGGGCGAACATCAGCGCGGCGTTATAGGTGCTTTGCGCAAAGGACAGGAGATAGCCGAGGCCGTGCGTCGCCGCCACGAACTCACCTACCAGCGCGCCGGTGAAGGCGAACCCGACCGCGATCTTCAGATTGCTTAAGATCCAGGCGGTGACCGACGGCAGATAAACGTGGCGCACCAGCGCCCAGCGATCGCCGCCGAGCGTGATCACGCGCTCGACCATCCTGCCGTCCACCTGCCTGATGCCGGTGAACACCGTGAAAAAAATCAACACCGCCACCAGAATAAAGGACAGCGCGATTTTGGAAGCGAGTCCGATGCCGAGCCAGATCACGAAGAGCGGCGCCAGAATCACGCGCGGCACAGCGTTGAGCAGCGTCATCACCGGCTCAAGGAGCTCCGCGATCAACCGCACTAGCGCCGCGGCGACGCCAAGGGCGGCGCCAACCACAATACCGAGAACGAGACCGCCAAGCGCGGCGGCGAATGTGGCCTCAAGATGCGGCCAGATACGGCCGTCGGAGAAGAGCTCAACAAGCGCGGCGCCGATCTGGCTCGGGCTTGGCAGATAAAGCGGATTGAGCATGCCGGCGCGCCCCGCCGCCTCCCACAGCGCGAGCAGTATCAGCAAGGCCACAGCCTGCCGGACCCAGCTGTAGCGCGCCGCGCCGAGCATCATGCCGCCTCCGCCCGCGCATCCACTTCGCGCGACAGATCGGCCCAGATTTTCTCATAGAGCGGCGCGAAGGCGGGATGCATGCGCGAGCGAACCGGATCGCGCGGGCGCGGGATCGGCACCGTGTAGTGTTGCGTGATGTGCGCGCGCGGTCCCTGCGAGAGCAGATAAATCTCATCCGACAGGCTGAGTGCCTCTTCAAGGTCGTGCGTGACCAGAAGCACGCTGATCTCTTCGCGCTCGACCAGCGCGACCAGATCCCTAACCACACGCGCGCGCACGATCGCATCGAGCGAAGCGAACGGCTCGTCCATGAGGATCAATTTGGGTTTCAACGCCAAGACTTGCGCGAGCGCCACGCGCTTGCGTTGCCCACCGCTCAAGTGGCGCGGAAAGCGATCGCCGAATCCGGCAAGATCGAGCCGCGCTAGCCAGGCCTCGGCCTCGGTGCGCGCGGTCCTGCCGTCGATACCATTCAAAATAAGCCCGAGCGCGACATTGTCGCGCGCCGTCTTCCACGGCAACAGCGCATCGTCCTGAAACAAAATGCCGACTTGCGAACGCGGCAGGCCGGTCTCGACCGCACCTGAAAGCGGCTGCTGCAAACCGATCACGGCGCGCAACAGACTGGATTTTCCCGAGCCGGACGGTCCGACCAGACTAACGAAACGGCCATCCTCGACGGCAAGGCTTGCTCGCTGAAGGACCGGTTCCCCGCCGTACGAGATCGTCAGATCACGAACGCGCAGCGTCAGCCTCCGGCAATTGAGGTATCGTACAGTCCGGCGACATTCGCGCCCGGCTTGATAAGTCCGCCGGCAACGAGGCTCTGCGCGACGCGCTTGCCAGCGTCGACATCGATCTTCACGGTCTCGGGATACAGGGCGTCCCGGCGATGCTCGAGAATATCGCCGAATTCTTTGAGATCGAGCCCGGTGGTCATCTCTTTCGGCAACGCTGCAGTCAGTTGTTCTCCGCTCATCGCTCGCAGCGCCTTGAGCGAATCTGCAAGCGCAGCCGTGAGCGCTATCATTTCCGGCCGTCGCTGTTCGACCTCTTTGCCGCGCACCGCGACCCCCATGAACTCGTAGGCGCCGCCGAGGTAGCGCTTGGCGTCGTCGAGGTCCATCGCATTCACAAGGACGCGCGCGCCGGCGCGCCGCAGCAATGTCAGCGCGGGCTCCTGGACGACGCCGGCGTCGATCTGGCCTTGGCGCAATGCCTCGAAAAGGTTCACGCCCATGGTGGCAAATTGCACTTTCGTAGAATCGGCGCCGGCTTCTTTGAGGAGATAAATCGTCAGCGAATGATCGGCATTGCCGAGCGCCGACACGCCGATGGTTTTGCCTTCCAGATCCTTGATCGACTGGATTTGATTTGCGGTTTTGGGCGCGGTGACCACGGCGAACAGCGGCAAGCGCCCGGTGACCGCGAAGCGGCGGATGTCGGCGCGGACATTGACATAAGCCTGCAGCGCCACATCCAAAGCCGTAGCGGCGTAATCGACCGCGCCACCGATCAGCGCTTGCATCGCGGCATTGCCGCCGCGGGTATAAACGAGCTGCACGTCGAGGTCGTGGTTCTTGAAATGACCGTCAGTGCGCGCGACTTCGTACGGCACCCCACATAAGAGCTGGCTGCAGTAAGCGAGCCTGATTTGCCGGCTCTGCGCTTCTGCAGGGCCGGTCGCAGCTGCGGGAATTACACTTGCGGCGAGGCTTGCGCCCTTGAGCAACGAGCGCCGGGAAAAATCGGCGCTCGGCACACGCGCGGTCGTTCCGTCGCAGCAGCTCATAACACACTCATTGGCAAACTCACTGGCAACCTCATCGGTAGCCGCATTGTCGCAATGCTGCAGGTATAAGCAAGAGTATGGGTGAGAACGTTCTCGCCAGGGCGCCGTTCTGGCGCGGTCTTTGGCCTTGGTCTTTGGTCTTGGGCAATCAAATCCGATCTTGTGCTAAGCTCTCCGCCTCGCGTTGTCGAACTCGTCCAGCCTTACTGCAATTGGGAGATTTTCATGCGGGTGCCAGGCCTCGTATTCGTTTCCGCTGCAGCCATCGCATTGACC
>JBKPIZ010000128.1:0-4611 GCA_046730495.1 Pseudomonadota bacterium | reverse complement strand
GACGCTGATCGCTTCCTGGAGAACCTACGGGAACGACTGGGCATGTTTGGACTGGAGTTACACCCAGATAAGACGCGCCGGATCGAATTCGGCAGGTTTGCCGAAGAGAACCGGAAACGAAGAGGAGAAGGAAAGCCGGAGACGTTCGACTTCCTGGGCTTCAGTGTGCTGCAGAGCACACGGATAAGGAGTTCATTATGAACTAGACAACCGTGTGGAGAAGCTGCGTGATAGATGAGGGAAGGTCCCTCGAGACCGGCTTTCAGGAGCAGGCCTCAAACCACCCTCAAGCTGCTGCGGTAAAGAGCCGTGGTGGTGAGCGTTGGGGGAAAAGCGCGAGCACCGACTTGCGCAGGTGTGTATCCGAGAGACGAACGAAAGTGAACCCTTCGAAGACGCGTCGTTAAGAAATCAAGTGTCGTCGAAACCAGAAGCGTGAAGCCCTATCTGGGACAAGCCCGTAAGATGCCTGATGACTGAGCGGGCGGCGGCCGGCGTAGAGAGGGCGTGAAGCGGATGCAGGCTGTTACGCGGAACTGCAGGAACCAGTCGCTCTGATGTGAAGGGAGAAGCGCAAGCGGCCAAAACCGCGAGGCTAAGGTACCGAGGCAGAGCACTGGGGCGGACCGACCCGTAAGAGCGAGGAAGGCCCGTAATGGGGCTGTAGCGAAGGGGTTGGATCAAGAGGTCGCATCAACCGAAACAACTGGAGACAGGAGGACCTCGATGGGTGCGACAGACAAGCCGTTCAACATCGATAAGAAGCTGGTGTACGAGGCCTACAAAGCGGTCAAATCCAATGGCGGAGCGGCTGGCGTGGATGGTCAGACCATTGAGCAGTTCGAGGCCGACTTGAAGAGTAATCTCTACAAGATCTGGAACCGGATGAGCTCGGGAACCTACTTTCCTCCGCCGGTGCGAGCCGTCTCCATTCCTAAAAAGTCTGGAGGCCAACGGATTTTGGGAGTGCCTACGGTAGCCGATCGCGTGGCGCAGATGGTGGTCAAGCAGATCATTGAATCAACCTTGGACTCCGTATTCCTAGCAGATTCGTATGGCTACAGGCCGAACAAATCGGCACTGGACGCCGTAAGGGTCACGCGCGAGCGGTGCTGGAAGTACGACTGGGTGCTTGAGTTTGACATCAAGGGTCTGTTCGACAACATTGACCACGAGCTCTTACTACGAGCCATTCGGAAACACATAACGTGTAAGTGGGCGCTGCTGTACATCGAAAGATGGCTTAAGGCGCCCATGATGCAGGAAGACGGAGCCACCATGGAGCGTAACCGCGGCACGCCTCAGGGCGGTGTGGTTAGCCCCGTCCTGGCCAACGTTTTCCTTCATTATGCGTTTGATCTCTGGATGACGCGGACACACCCGGACCTACCTTGGTGCCGGTATGCAGATGATGGGCTGGTGCACTGTCATAGCGAGTCCGAAGCGCAAGCTCTCAAGGCTGAGCTTCAAGCCCGACTAGCGGAGTGCCGCCTGGAAATGCATCCGACCAAAACCAAAATCGTCTACTGCAACGACAGGAAGCGAAAATGCAAGTATCCGAACGTCAAATTCGACTTCCTCGGGTACTGCTTTCGGCCTCGTCTGGTTCGACGTTTCCGAGATAAAGTGCTGTTCTGCGGATTCAATCCCGCGGTTAGCCCCTCGGCGCTGAAAGCCATGCGGTCGACGATTCGGGACTTGAACATTCGCCAACAAGCACAGGTATCGTTGCAGGAAATTGCTCGGCAACTCAATCCACTCCTGCGGGGTTGGATCGAGTACTACGGGCGATACGCTCCATCGGCCCTGTATCCCTTGCTGCGATACGTCAATCAGACCCTCGTGGCTTGGGCGATGCGGAAGTTCAAGCGCTTTCACGGCCATAAGATCCAGGCGAGTCAGTTTCTGCAACGGCTTGCTGTGGCGCAAAAGGATCTCTTCGTCCACTGGGCTATCGATATGACCGGCGTGTTCGCTTGATGGGAGCCGAATGAGCCGAGAGGTTCACGTTCGGTTCTGCGAGAGGCTCGAGGTGCGATTCCCCGGGCCTACTCTCCCGCACATCAGCGGGAAGAACAGATTGGGGCGATTCACGGTGCGACGCCTGACGATCCGCAAGCGCATGCGGCGAAAACTGCGAGAGATCAAACAGCAGATTCGTCACCGCATGCACGATCCCGTGCGACAAACTGGTGAATGGCTCAGATCGGTCGTGCAAGGCTACTTCAACTACTACGCGGTACCGGGAAACATCGGCAGTTTAAGCCTGTTCCGGGATCGACTGTTGGGGCTTTGGTGGCACACACTGTGCCGTCGAAGCCAACAACGTCTGCCCTGGAAAAAGATGCTCGGGCTGGGTGACCGGTGGCTCCCTCGACCCCGCGTGCTCCATCCTTATCCCGCGGCCCGCTTCGCCGCCACTCATCCGAGATAAGAACCGGATGCGCTAATAAGCGCTCGTCCGGGTCCGTCCGGGGGGTGCCGCGCAAGCGGTATCCCTACCGGGATCCAACTGGGATTAGGGGGTCCTTTATTCCGACGTGTCTTTTGCGCCGGGAAGGCGACGCTTCAGGACCAAAGCTCTCCAGAGTATTGGCTTACGCTCCTGAGCTTCATCGAGTTTGCCAGCACTGGTTTGTCGCCCGACGTTCCGGCACCTAGAAAGGGAGCGGATTTCTTTTCCTCGCACGGAACCAGCAGTCTTCGAGGGATTTCACATGTCACGATTGAACTCGATGGCGGAACTTTGAGGGACAGTGAAATAAGAAATTCTCGTATCCGTTTCACCGAGAATCCCGTGACTATGATCAATGTGAAGTTCATTGACTGCGTTTTTGAAATGCCAAGTGATGTGACTCAGCCCAATCGGTATCTCCGAGACGCAGCTCAGAGCATCCTGACATCGAGCATTACGTCGGTGACCTTCAATCGTGCTGGCTAGTTTCCCCACTGGGGGGAACTAAAAAGACTTTGCCGCCTTTGCTGAATCAGGTGGGCCGAAAAATCGGCGAGCCGCATCCAGCGGAATAGTCTATGGCAAGGAAAAACGCTCTTGCATGCTGGAACTAGAAGTATGTTGGATCAGTTCTTGCTTTCAAAGGCTTTGCGGAACTCGTGTCTAGCCGGATTTCATTTGCTTCTTCATTCCTATTCTACCTGCTGAATGCCAAAGTTCTTCTCGATGCAAATAGAGGCTCACAGCGCATGAAGCGGCGTTTTGGTCGAGTGGGTTTCTCCCTGACGTTCGCTTTGATAGGGTGGGCTAGCTGGCTTTCTAAGCGCCACCCACAGTTCCCTCGCATGCCCTCTTACGTCTAACTTGGACATTCCAACCCTGAAGGCTTGCCTTAGTGTTCTGCTGAAAGTTGTCTACCTACACCCCGACTGGCGGGATCGTAAGCATCAAGAAGCAAAAGAGAATTAGGGCAGAACTAGTGGTATTGGCAGTTGAACTGGTCCGTCGGAGTAGATAGACTAGTTGGCGTTCATCCTTTCGAGCCGTTCTCGACTCTGGCCAGTCTCGGCAGGATAGGGACGGCAGTTCATGAACGTCGGTCTGAAATCACCTTCTATACCGCTCCTGCGCCTCAATCAACCCGGGAACGTTCCCAGATCGCCAGAAAGCTTCACGATACTACTGCGGGGCTGCGGCCGGCTGGGTTCGCCGGCGGGTGGCTGTGACTCGCGACTTCCGAGGTCTGGATGAGCGAACAGCCAGTCGCTTTTGACCGGGTAACCGGACGGCGATTCGTCCGTGCCGTGAAGTATTTCTTGACGTCCGAGGTGCGCTGGCAAGCGCGTGGCCTGTTCGCCTTACTCATCGCTTTCGCGTTCACCATCAACGGCCTGAACGTCCTCAACAGCTATGTCGGTCGCGACTTTATGACGGCGATTGCCCATCGCGACCAGACTGGGTTCATTCGGCAAGGCGTCCTTTACGTCGGCGTATTCGCGCTGTCGACGGCGGTCGTGGTCCTGTACCGATTCACCGAGGAGCGGCTCGGGTTGTTCTGGCGGGTGTGGCTGACACGACGGATCATCGGGCAATACTTCTTGGATCGTACTTATCTTCATCTCAAGGAGTCGGCCACAGTCGAAAATCCCGACCAGCGGATTGCCGAGGACGTCCGCACATTCACGGCCACCACCCTATCGTTCACGCTGATGTTCATGAACGGAGCACTTGCCGCGTTGTCGTTCTCAGGAGTGCTCTGGACAATCAGCCCGATCCTATTCGGTGTGGCCCTCGGATACGCTGTGATAGGAACGCTGGCGACGATCTATTTGGGCCGGCCGCTGATCGCGCTGAACTACCGCCAATCGGACCGGGAGGCCAGTTTCCGCTCGGACCTGATCCACGTCCGCGAGAACGCCGAGTCGATTGCCCTTTTGCGGCGGGAAGGCCGGCTGACGGCCCGCCTCCTGCGTCGTATAGATGACTTGGCGGACAATTTTCGGCGAATCGTCGCGGTGAACCGCAACCTGAGCTTCTTCACGACCGGGTACAATTACCTGATCCAAATTATCCCGACGCTGATTGTGGCGCCTCTGTTTATTCGCGGGAAGGTGGAATTCGGGGTCATCACGCAATCGGCGATGGCCTTCACCACA
>JBKPIZ010000127.1:0-10336 GCA_046730495.1 Pseudomonadota bacterium | reverse complement strand
GCGGTATCCTCACGGGCTGGTTTACTCCGACAGAGGCAGGCGTCGTCGCCGTCGCTTACATCCTGCTCGTTGTAATCCCGGCGCTAAACCGCGGTCACATCAGGTTTCTTGCTTATGACTTCTGCCTTGCAGGCATGATTTTTTCTTTGCCTTTGATCACAATCGGCGCCGCCAACGCGTTTGGTTGGCTTTTCGCTTATCTGCGCGGTGCGATTGTTATCGCGGACTGGATCACCAGCATCGCCGGCCATGATCCGCATTTGATTATGTTGTTGATGGTGGCGCTCTTTACCGTGATAGGCGATTTTATCGAGCCGGTGCCAACGATCATAATCTTCATGCCGTTGGTGAATGCGCTGACTGACGCAGGCAACATCAATCCGGTTCATATGGGCGTGGTGCTGATCACGACTCTTGCATTTGGCCTGATCACACCGCCTTACGGCCTCGTTCTTTTGATGGCGTCAAAATTCGTCGACGTCCGTTTCTCACATGCATTGAGGGCGGCCTGTCCGATCTATGTCGTGTTCTTCGCCACGATCGCATTCACGATTTATTTCCCCTCAGTGGTGCTCTGGCTGCCTAAACACGTCCTCCCTGCTTCGGTCGGTTGCTTCCGCAATGTGAGCGGTAGTGGGTATATCTGTCCGCCATAAGCACGATCGCTGAAATGCAAAGCGCAGCGGTGTTCGCATCCTCTGCAAAAGCAACTAAATCTCGTTAAACCGCTCACTCGGGCGTTGCGCCGGAGCTTCTCACCACGGGCGCCCACCGTTCGATGTCCTCACGCACGAAGGTCGCAAACTCGGCGGGCGTCAACGCGGCCGGATTGGCGCCCTCGCGCAGAAGCTGTTCGCGCATCCTCGGATCCTCAAGCGCGTTGACCACAGCTTTATTAAGCTTGCCGACAATCGCATCAGGAAGCTTCGCCGGTCCGAACACCCCGAACCACGCCTGCGACTCGAAACCCGGAACGATCTCGCCAATCGCCGGAAGATCCGGAAACGACGGCTGCCGCGCCGCGCTCGTGACCCCGTAGGCGCGTAAGTTGCCGGCGCGCACCTGGGCGGTGCCGGTGACCAGGCTGACGAACATCAGATCGACCTGCCCACCCAACACATCTGTAAGCGCCGGCGCGGTTCCCTTGTACGGCACGTTCACGATATTCACGACGGCCATCATCTTGAATCGGTCTCCGGCGAGATGCAGCGACGAGCCGATGCCGCCAATCGCCATTGTGAGAGCGCCGGGCTTTGCTTTGGCCAGGGCGATCAGCTCCTTCATATTTTGCGCCGGAAGTTGGGGATTGCCGACCAGCAAGCTTGGCACGGTTGAGATCATCGCGATCGGCGTGAAGTCAGCGACCGGATCGAATGGCAATTTCGGATAGAGCGATGCGTTGATGGTGTGGCTCGTGAAGCTGACAAGGAGCGCATGGCCGTCAGGCGCCGACCGCGCGACGGCTTCTGCGGCGATGTTGCCGCCGGCACCGGGCCGGTTCTCGACCAGAACCGGCTGCCCGAACAAGCTCGACAGCGGCTGCGCGATTGTTCTCGCCATGGTGTCGGTGGTCCCTCCGGCCGAGGCGCCGACCAGGAGTTTGATGGGCCTTGAGGGATAGTCGGCGGCGTTTGATAGGCTGAGCAGAAGCAGTTGCGACAGCAGACCAACGAGGGCCGTCACTCTGGCTGACGCATTTCTCCTGCGGCGGGGCGTCGCCATCAATCGACCATTCCCAGTGCGCGTTCGAGGTCGCTGAACTTCGACCAGCCGCGGACCGCTTGCAAGGCGCGCACCATCGCGCGTGCATCGCAGCCGGCATGGGAACCTGACGGGACGTTAAGATCAACGGTCACGCCATGATTGGCTTTGGCATTGCCGCTAATGAAAACGCCCCAATCGTCGCCGCCGCCATGCATGTAAAAGTGAGGCGTACCGCCTGTGCGAGGATATTCAGCGACCGCGTCATACCAGCATGTCGGCGAGAAGCGCATCTGAAAACGCAGTTGACCGCCGTGCCGATCTGATTCGTCAGGTTCTCTCGCCGGGTTGGAAAAGCTGGCGACAAACTCGTCATAGTTTTTGGTGCGCAGGCCATCGGAAATAAGCTTGACCATGCGCACCATGTTTTTGGCGCGCTTGTTAATGGCAGCTTGGCGACCCCAGCGAAACAAAATCCGCTCCCATTCAACAAGGAGGGGCGGCGGAATTATACAACGTGACGCCCGCGAGGCGATGCCTTTCGGGCTCACTCCGGCTCAATGCCCGCCGCCGCCATGACCGATCGCCAAAGCTTGGCTTCTGACCGCCCCCTGTCCGCCAATTCGGCCGGCGTTGATCCGCCGCTGAGAATGCCAAGTTGTTCGTACTTCGCTTTGATAGCGGGCTCGCTCAGTATCTCACCCGCGTCATGACTCACTTTTTGCACGAGCGGGGAGGGGCTGTTTGCAGGCATGTAGATCGCGTACCAGGAGGTTACGTTAAGATCCGGCACGCCCGATTCAGCGACTGTGGCAGCTCGCGCGCCGTAGCGAACCGTTTTCCCGAAGTCACGGCGAGACCGCGAACCTGGCCCGCTCTGATGGCCGTCAGCAGCGTACCCGCGGTGTTGAACATGCAGTCCACGCGCGCTGCGATTAAATCCGTCAATGCCGGTCCTCCGCCACGGTAGGGCACGTGGCGGATATCAATGCCGGCCAGGCGCGCGAACAGCACGCCCGTGAGATGGGGCGATGTGCCGACCCCGGGAGAGGAGAACGTCACGACACCCGGATTGGCTTTCGCCGCCGCGATCAGGTCGCGAACGGATTGCCACGGCGAGGCGTTCGGGACCGCCAAGATGTTCGGGTAGGTGCCGACCAGCGTCACTGGCGTGAGATCGGCTTCTGGATCGTAGTTGATCGACTTGATCATCAGGCCGTAGAGCGGAATTGAGCCGCCGACCCAGACCATCGTGTAGCCGTCGTGGCTGGCGTGAGCGGCAACCTCAATGGCGAGATGACCGCCCGCTCCGGGTTTGTTTTCTACGATGACCTGCTGTCCCCAAAGCTCCGACAGCCTGTTGGCAATGATGCGCGCGCCGACATCGGATCCGCCACCCGGCGGGAATCCGACCAGCAATCGCACCGGGCGCGTCGGGTAGACTTGGGAATGCGCGGTGCTCGGCAAAGACGCAAATGCGGCAGCGCCTGCCGTCACCTGCAGAAAATGTCTTCGGGGCAGCTGCACGACGAGACCCCCGGGCGCTGGTCACATTGGGACCGCCGCTAAGCTTAGACTATTTCTCCGGTCGCGGTTAGCGCGGCCGGAGGCACTCCGAAACATGGGGCTCGGAGAGCTATTTCGCCGGTCGCAAATCCCTGCTGTAATCGGGATAGAAAGAACTCACAGAAATCCCAGATCGGGTCGGACGTGCTGACGGCTTCATCGAATAGTTGGACTTACAAAAATGGGCGCGGTGAACGTTCTGATATCCGGCGGATTCGCTGGCGCATACGAGCAGCTGTTGCCGGAATTCGAGCGGACGAGCCGCGTCAAGGTCACGACTCGATCGGGTTCGTCGCAGGGAGTAGGACCGCAAACGATTGCCGCGCAGCTTGCCCGCGGCGTCTCTGCCGATGTGGTGATCCTCTCCAGGGAAGGTCTTGGCGAACTGATCGCTGCGAACAGGATCACCGCCGGAACGGACGTTGATCTTGCGCGAGTACCCCTCGGCGTCGCGGTGCGGGTGGGGACTCCGAGGCCGGACGTAAGCTCCGTCGAGAGCTTCAAACGAGCGATACTTGGCGCCAAAACTATCGCGGTCCCCGAGAGTACCAGCGGCATCTGGCTTCGAACCGATCTTTTTCCGCGGCTCGGCATCGCGGGGACGATCAATGTCAAGGCGACGCCGCGCGGCTCGGGCGCAACCGAAATGGTCGCGGCAGGAGGCGCAGATATTGCCGTCATGCCGGTGAGTGAAATTTTGCACGCGGCGGGCGTCGATTTCGCAGGTAGCCTGCCGCCAGAGATCCAGTTAGTTCAGGTGTTTTCAGCCGCCGTCGTGGCAGGCTCGCAAGAGACTGAAAATTGCAAACGCTTAATCGAGTTTTTTGCCTCGACGCGCGCTGCCGAGGCAATCAGAAAGAGTGGAATGGAACCGCTCGCGACCTCGAACTAGCGGCCATGCTGCAATATCGCGGTACTATCACCACGTATCCGGTTGGGTTCGGCAAGGTGAATCGGTCGGCTTACACGCAGTGCTGAGTGAGATGCCGCTGGGGACTGCTCGGCTCGTGGCCGCGTTATAAACCAGCGGATTGGCCTGTGCCGGGCGACGGTGCTTGGTCGCCGCGGACGCCGCGGTCATCGCAAGGCCGAGGCCGATTGCAACTATAAGCGTTATCTTTGGTATCATGAGTGCACCTGAAGGGTTGTCGCCGGGTAGGCTCGAGTGCTCCTACGGCAAAGACCCCTGATTGCATTGATTATTCCCGATTTGAATTCACGATGCCGGCATTGAAGGCGGCTGACTAAAAAATCGGCACTGATCCGCGCCGATGCATGGGAACAAAATATTGCTCAACGAGTTACGCCGCAGTTCTCTCTATCGGCACGAAAACATAAAAGCCTACCGCATTTAAGCGCACTGATTGTGATTGTTCGAGCAATTCGGCCGATTGCATTGGGCCAAAAGCGGATAGCGGCCGCCCTGTGATACTCCCATGACCAGGAGTAATCATGAAATCGTTCATTGAAACTGCCGCCTTGGTCGCGGCGTGTGGTTCGGCTGTTTTTTGGTTTGCGTCGGCAATGTGTCGCTTGCCTCGAATAAAGCCGGGGATCGACGAATTGGATAAGGTGGCCGAGCTTTCTGACAGGCTGCAAAGGATGAGCGCATGGAATTTCTGGGCCGCCGGGCTGATGGGTGTCGGCGTTGTGCTGTCAGTGTGCGCTAGGCTTCTCTAATTAACCGAGGCCTAGAACGGTACCGAGGATTGCGGCGATGAACCTAAACATCAACGGTGAAAGCCAAACATTCGACGCGCCGAGCGACATGCCGTTGCTCTGGGTGCTGCGCGAGTTGCTCGGCATGACCGGCACCAAATTCGGCTGCGGCATCGCGCAATGCGGCGCTTGCACGGTGCATGTCGATGGCAAACCGGTGCGGTCTTGTCTGCTTCCAGTCGGTGCGATCGGCAATCGCGCCGTCACCACGATCGAAGGCGTCAGCGCGACGCCGACGGGGGCGCGGGTGCAGAAGGCCTGGTTGGACGTAGAAGTGATCCAGTGCGGCTATTGCCAGTCGGGCCAGATCATGTCCGCCGCCGCGCTGCTCGCGGTGACGCCGCATCCAGACGATTCCGACATCGATGCAGCGATGGCGGGCAATATCTGCCGCTGCGGCACCTATGTCCGCATCCGCGAGGCGATCAAGCGCGCCGCGGGCGACGGTCAGACGTAGGAGGCCGGCGATGTATTCTCCCGAACAGCTTGCTCGTTCGCCGTCGCGGCGCGCGGTGGTGCGAAGCGGATTGGCCGGAGTGTTTGTGCTCGGCTTCCATCTTCCCGCTTATGCGGTCAACGAGCCGGAGCAGCTTCCCGACAGCACGGAGGGCAAGTTTACGCCCAACGCTTTCATCCGCATCGATCGGTCGGGTCAGACAACGCTGGTGATGCCGCAAGTCGAAATGGGGCAGGGCGTCTACACGGCGATCCCGATGATCCTTGCCGAGGAGCTCGATGCCGATTTCAGCAAAGTAACGCTGGAACACGCGCCACCTAACGACAAGCTTTATGGCAATCCGATCTTTGGCATTCAGGTCACCGGAAATTCCAATTCCATCCGCTCGTTCTCGAAGCCATTGCGCGTAGCGGGCGCGACGGCAAGGCTCATGCTCGTTCAGGCGGCGGCGCAGCAATGGCAAGTCGATCCGGCAAGCTGCTTGACCTCCGACGGCGTGGTCAGTCACCCCTCCAGTGGACGCACGCTCAGTTACGGGGACCTGATCGATGCGGCGGGCGCTCAGTCAATCCCGCAAAATCCGCCAGTTAAGGATCCGAAGGATTTCAAGCTGATTGGCAAGCCGCTTAAGCGTCTCGACACCCCCAGTAAGACCGACGGCAAAGTAGTCTATGGCATCGACGCGATGCTGCCGGGAATGAAGTTTGCGACGCTCGCGCAGTGTCCGGTATTCGGCGGCAAAGTCGGCCGCGTCGACGACAGCGCAGCCAAGAAGGTGCCTGGCGTGCAGCAGATCGTGGTGCTTGACGATCTCGTCGCGGTCGTCGGCGATCACATGTGGGCCGCTAAAAAGGGACTCGATGCGCTCGTCATCAATTGGGACGAAGGCGCGAACGCGAAAATCAATTCAAGCATCATTTGGGACGATCTGCGCGAGGCCAGCAAGAAGGACGGCGTGGTCGCAAAATCGGTCGGCGATATCGCCAAGGGCCTGACTCAGGGTGAAAGGGTTGATGGCGAATACGAGCTGCCGTTCTTGGCGCACGCAATGATGGAGCCGCTCAACTGCACGGTCCACGTCAGGCCCGACCGTTGCGAAGTCTGGACCGGAACCCAGGTGCTGACGCGCGTCCAGGAATATGCCGCGAAGGCTGCGGGCCTGCCGCTCGAGAAAGTGAAAGCGAATAACCATCTCCTCGGCGGCGGCTTCGGGCGCCGGCTCGAAGCCGACATGGTGGCCGCCGCCGTACGCATTGGCAAACATGTCGACGGGCCGGTGAAAGTGGTCTGGACGCGCGAAGAAGACATCCAGCACGATATTTATCGCCCCGTCTATCGCGACGTCATTTCTGCAACCTTGTCGGGCGGCAAGATTGCCGCATGGAAATATCGCATAGCGGGCTCGTCGATCATGGCGCGCTGGGCGCCATCGATCTTTATTAATGGTATCGACATCGACGCGGTCGATAGCGCGGTCGACAATCCCTACGACATTCAGAATTTCCAGGTTGAATATGTCCGCGCCGAACCGCCCGCGGTGCCAACCGGCTTCTGGCGCGGTGTCGGGCCAAACAATAATGTGTTCGCGACCGAGTGCTTCATGGATGAGCTCGCGCGTAAAGCCGGCGCCGATCCGATCGCGTTCCGTATTGGCATGCTCGGAAAAACGCCGCGGCTGAAGGCGGCGCTCGAACTGGTTGCGGAAAAATCCGGCTGGGGTCAGCCTTTGCCGGCGCGAGCGGGCCGCGGTGTCTGCGCGCAACCGTCGTTCGGCAGTTTCATCGCCACTGTGGTCGAGGCCGAAGTTGACGAACATGGTGAAGTGCATCTGCGCCGGGTGACCTCGGCAGTCGACACTGGGATTGCGGTCAATCCCGACACCATCGCCGCGCAATTGCAGGGCGGATTGATCTTCGGCCTGACCGCGACGTTGTGGGGCGAAATCACCATCGAGCGGGGCCGCGTGCGGCAATCGAATTTCAACGATTATCGCATGCTGCGCATCGATGAAGTGCCAAAGATCGATGTACATATTATCAAGAGCGGCGAAGACCCGGGCGGCATCGGTGAGACCGGTACGACGGCCGGTCCGCCGGCGCTGCGCAACGCGATCTATGCCGCGACCGGCGTGACGCTGCGCCGGTTGCCGATCGACCGCAAGGCACTGGCTGTCTCCGGCAAGGCGTAACGGCGATGCGCACGCGCGGCATAATCATTGCGATTATCGTTGTGCTGATCGTCGCAGCCGTTTTTGCCTGGAGGATATTCAATCCGGGGCCAACAGCGTTTGCTGGCGGATCGACCGTGGCCCTTTCGGACTATCGCGGCGCCGATCCGACCGGCGTTCCAGCCGATCTCGCCAATGCCGATATCGTCAAACGCGGCGAATATCTGGCGCGCGCCGCAGATTGCAGGGCCTGCCACACGGTATCGCGCGACCGGCTTTATGCCGGTGGGCTTCCCCTGCTTCTGCCATTCGGCACGCTCTATTCCACTAATATCACGCCTGACAAGGAAACCGGGATCGGCAATTACAGCGATCAGGATTTCCTCAATGCCGTGCAGCGCGGCATTCGGTCGGACGGCACGCGCTTGTACCCGGCAATGCCGTATCCGTCCTACACGCGGATGACCGACGCGGATGCTTTGGCGATTAAGGCCTATTTGTTCAGCCTGCCGGGGGTGCATGCACAAAATCAGTCGGACACGTTTAGTTTTCCATACAATCAGCGCTGGCTGATGACGTTCTGGTCTGCGTTCTTCAACGAGAATACCCGTTTTCAGCCTCATCCGGTGCAGAGCGAGGAGTGGAATCGAGGCGCCTATGTCGCCGAGGCGCTGGCGCATTGCGGCGAATGCCACACGCCGCGCAATCTCGCGCAGGCGCTCGACAACAGAAACAAATTCGCCGGCGCGCTGACCGCTGGCTGGTACGCCTTCAATATCACGTCTGACAAAGGATCGGGGATCGGCGCGTGGACCGATGACGAGGTGCGCAGCTACCTGTCAGCCGGCCATGCGTCGGGCCGCGGCACAGCCGCGGGCCCAATGGGCGAAGCCGTCGATCAGAGTTTCACTGGCATTGCACCGAGCGATATCCATGCGCTCGTCACCTATCTGCGAAGCGTTCCCGCAGTCGCATCACCGGATTTGCCAGCCAAGCTTGCCCCGCCGGCGCCGGATTCGCCGAAGGAAGGTGCCGCGACGGCCGAGGCGGCCGGCAAGCGCGTTTTCGAGGGCGCGTGCGTCCATTGTCATAACTGGACCGGCGTAAGCCAGATCTCGCCTTTCGCGACAATTGCCGGCTCGCGCGGCGTCAACCAGCGCACTGCGACCAATGTCGTGCAGATCGTGATCTCCGGCACCACACGCCACACCCCCAACGGTGTCATATCGATGCCGGCCTTTGGCAACGGCTATTCCGATACGGAAATTGCGGCGGTCGCCAACTATGTAACCGCACGTTTCGGTGCCGAGCCGTCCAAGGTGACGGAAAAGGATGTCGCAGCACTTCGGAGTCAGGCCGCCGATTGACCAAATCACATGACGTCGCTGGTCACTTCGGAGCGGGAGAAAGTCCAATGAACATTCCTCACTGTCACGACGCCAGTAGGGAGCGATGATCATGTCAGCGAAACTACTGTCCCCCGACCGTCGCAAGGTTCTTACCGCCTCGGCAGCCGTGGCGGCTTCTCGTTTTATCCCCACGCAAGCGCGCGCGGCATCGACGTCAAGTGACGCAATCCGCTCGTTTAAAGTCGATGTTCCGGAAGCCGAACTCGTCGAATTGCGCAGGCGCATAAATGCGACAAGGTGGCCTGAGCAGGAAACAGTTGCGGATGATTCGCAAGGCGTGCCGCTTGCGATGATGCAGGAGCTCGCGGGCTATTGGGCGAAAGATTATAATTGGCGCAAGTGCGAGGCGAAACTCAACGCTTTGCCGCAGTTCATCACCGAGATCGATGGGCTGGACATTCATTTCATTCACGTTCGCTCCAAACATGAAAATGCGTTGCCCATGATTGTCACGCATGGATGGCCCGGTTCGGTCATCGAGCAGCTGAAGATTATTGATCCACTCACCAATCCCACCGCACATGGTGCGAGCGCATCCGACGCTTTCCATCTGGTGATACCGTCGATGCCGGGCTACGGCTTCTCGGGCAAGCCGACCGCGACCGGCTGGAACCCTGCCCACATCGCACGTGCCTGGGTCGTGCTGATGAAGCGCCTTGGATATTCGCAATTCGTTTCGCAGGGCGGGGATTGGGGCGGTGCCATTACAAATGTGATGGGCGAACAGGCGCCTCCCGAACTATTAGGCATTCACGTCAACTTCCCGGCGACGATTCCGCCCGACCTTGCGAAGGCATTACAATGCGGCGATCCGGTGCCACCGGGTCTCTCGGGCGATGAGAGACGCGCCTACGAGCAGCTCCAGGTCCTGTATACGAAGCGACGCGCATACGCTCAGATCATGGGGACGCGCCCGCAAACCTTGTGTGGACTGGCGGATTCGCCCGTAGGGCTAGCAGCCTGGCTTATTGACCACGGTGACGGTTGGGCACAGCCGGCGGCGGCAATCACCTCGGCCGTGCTCGGGCGCACGGTGGATGGACACCCCGTAGGCGCGCTTACACGAGATGACGTGCTCGACGACATCACGCTCTATTGGTTGACGAACACGGCGATTTCTTCGGCTCGTCTCTATTGGGAAAATAAGGTTGGCCTTTACACGCCGCCAACATCTCCGTCCCTGCTGCCGTAAGCGTCTTTCCCGGCGAGAACTATGAAGCGCCGCGGAGTTGGGCCGAGCGGGCCTATCACAACCTTATTTATTACAACACGCTCGATAAAGGCGGGCACTATGCCGCTTGGGAACAGCCGCAACTC
>JBKPIZ010000126.1:0-3743 GCA_046730495.1 Pseudomonadota bacterium | reverse complement strand
GTCGTAGTGTGACGGTTTGATCAGGACGACGCGAAAAGCCCGCTTCGACGTGCTAGCGCGCAAGACACCCCCGCCCTGTTGTCATCCCTGCAGCAGGCCCGACTCTGAGGGTTTACCTCGTGTTTTGCAACATGTGAGTTCGGTTCCATCTGGGCGGTAATACGGCAACGGGACCGAGCGTTCGGGGTGAGCGAGGGCATAGAACCAATACATTTGACGGATGAGCAGCGGCTCGATTGGCTCCGCCTCATCCGCAGTCATAATGTCGGCCCGCGTACCTTTCGCGCGCTGCTCAACCATTTCGGCGGAGCACGCGCGGCGCTTGAAGCGCTGCCGACACTGGCACGCCGCGGCGGCGCCAGCTCGCCGCAAATTTGCTCCCGCGAACAGGCTGAACGTGAGATCGAGGCTTGCGGCAAATTTGGCGTTGCGCTGGTCGCGCTCGGCGAGGCGCACTATCCGCGCCGGTTGCAAATGATCGACGATGCGCCGCCCTTGATTGCGATCCGCGGCAATACCGCTGTGCTGGCGATGCCGCCGGTGGCGATCGTCGGTTCGCGCAATGCTTCCGCTGCCGGCGTGAAGATCACCGAGCGGATGACGCGCGGACTTTGTGAGGCTGGATTTGCCACCGTATCGGGTCTTGCACGCGGCATCGATGCCGCTGCGCACCGCGCCAGCATTGCAACCGGCACCGTCGCTGTTCTCGCCGGCGGTCAGAATCGCGTCTATCCCCCTGAGCACGCGGACCTCCTTGATGAGATCCTGCGCACGGGGCTCGCTTTGACCGAAATGCCGCTCGGCTGGGAGCCGCGGGCGCGAGATTTTCCGCGCCGCAATCGGCTGATCTCGGGTCTATCGCTTGGCGTCGTCATCGTGGAAGCGGCCAAGCGTTCCGGTTCGCTGATTACCGCGCGGCTCGCGCTTGAACAGGGCCGCGAAGTCTTTGCCGTGCCGGGCTCCCCGCTCGATCCCCGCGCTGAAGGCACCAATAGCTTGATCAAGCAAGGCGCCACGCCGGTCACCGAAGCAGACGACATCGTTTCCGTGCTGCGGCCGATCATCGGCGCCGATCTTCCCGCGCGCGAGGATGACGCTGACGAGGCTGAACAATCGCCGGCCGAGCCGGCCCCCGACGAGCGCGCATGCGTCATTGCGCTGTTAAGCCCGGCGCCGGTCTCGATCGATGACTTGATCCGGTTGTCGGGCACCTCGACGCGGATCGTGCGCATGGTGCTGCTGGAGCTTGAAATCGCCGGCCGGATCGAGCGCCACGGCGGCGGACTGGTGTCGCTGATCTAGCGCTTTTACTACCGCTTAATGAGCTGATCGGCTTCGAGTCGCGCCATTTCGAGGATATGGCTCAACGTGTCGAGCCCATTGCGCCGCGCGATCTCGGCAAGCTCCTGCGTCAAAGAGGCAATATATTGCGCCGCCTGATCCGGCGCTTCCTCGCTCGCGGGCGCGTCCATTTCGGCCCCTGATTATCCGTGCCGCGCGACCGCAGGCGGAAGAAATCCTACCGCAAACAGGCGCACCGTCAGGGCTTTAGGTCCTGAAAGCTTGTCTATACTTCAACGTTATCATTGACAACTATACAATCTTGGCGTGTATCAAGGTGTGGTCGGCCGCTGCCCTGATTACTCCGCAATGCGAGACTACGTCCGCCCCTCTTTTCCACCGGTAACGATTTGACAGGCAGGGGTGCGTTACCCATGTTCCCGGCGGCCGGCAAGCTGCGATTTGGACGTAGAATGGGCAAAAAGCCTCAAAAATCATTGGGTTAACATGGATCTTGTACTGGTGGAGTCGCCCGCTAAGGCGAAAACGATCAATAAATATTTGGGTAAGGGCTACGAAGTTTTGGCCTCATTTGGCCATGTTCGAGACCTTCCGGCCAAAACCGGTTCGGTCGATCCCGATGCCGATTTCCGCATGCTGTGGGAGGTCGATCCCAAGGCGCAGAAGCGGCTGAACGAGATCGCCCGGGCGGTTAAAGACGCCGATAAGCTCATTCTGGCGACCGACCCCGATCGCGAGGGCGAAGCCATCTCCTGGCACGTCCTGCAGGTGCTAAGGGACAAAAAAGCGCTGAAGTCCCAGCCGGTCGAGCGTGTCGTCTTCAACGCCATTACTAAGCAGGCGGTCACGGATGCGATGGCGCATCCGCGCAAAATCGACCAGGCCCTGGTGGATGCCTATCTGGCGCGCCGGGCGCTGGACTATCTCGTCGGCTTCACGCTGTCGCCGGTGCTGTGGCGCAAACTGCCTGGCGCGCGATCCGCCGGCCGTGTGCAATCGGTCGCCTTGCGGCTGGTCGCCGATCGCGAACTGGAAATCGAAAAATTCGTTCGGCAGGAGTATTGGTCGCTGATCGCCACGCTGGCGACGCCGCGCCACGAAACTTTCGAGGCGCGACTCACCGGCGCCGACGGCAAAAAACTGCAGCGGCTGGACATCGGCTCGGCGGCGGAAGCCGAAGCGTTCAAGCAAGCGCTCGAAACCGCCGCTTTTGGCGTCACCTCGGTTGAGGCCAAGCCAGTCAAGCGGCACCCCTACCCGCCGTTCACGACATCCACTTTGCAACAGGAAGCGAGCCGCAAACACGGCTTTGCGCCGGCGCATACGATGCGCGTGGCGCAGCGGCTCTATGAAGGCGTCGATATCGAGGGCGAGACCGTCGGTCTGATCACCTATATGCGAACCGATGGTGTCGAGATGGCCGAAGAGGCAATCGGCGCGATCCGCCGCGTGATCGAGGGCGATTACGGTCGCGACTATGTTCCTGCGGCGCCGCGGCGGTACCAGACCAAGACGAAGAATGCGCAGGAAGCGCATGAAGCCATTCGTCCGACCGATCTGTCGCGCCGCCCCAGCGAGACCAAGCGTTTTCTCGACCAGGATCAGGCCAAGCTCTACGAGCTGATCTGGTTGCGCAGCGTAGCGAGCCAGATGGAATCGGCCGAGCTCGAGCGCACCACCGCCGAGATCGAAGCCAATGTCGGCGGCCGCCGCCTGGAGCTGCGCGCCACCGGTACGGTGGTGAAGTTCGACGGCTTCCTGGCGCTGTATCAGGAAGGGCGCGACGAAGATCCCGAGGATGAAGATTCGCGCCGGCTGCCGCAAATGTCGGCAGGAGAACGGCTTGCGAAGAAGTCGATCGCCGCCGACCAGCACTTTACCGAGCCGCCGCCGCGCTATTCCGAAGCCTCGCTGGTCAAGCGGCTGGAAGAACTCGGCATCGGCCGGCCGTCGACCTACGCCTCGATCCTGCAGGTGCTCAAGGACCGCAAATACGTCCGGCTCGACAAGCGTCGGCTCTATCCGGAGGATCGCGGCCGCATCGTCGTCGCCTTTCTCGAAAGCTTCTTCGCCAAATATGTCGAATACGACTTCACGGCGCGTCTGGAAGAACAGCTCGATCTGATCGCCGATCGCGAAATCGACTGGCGCGAAGTGTTGCGCGATTTCTGGCGCGATTTCATCGCCGCGATCGACGAGACCAAAGACTTGAAAATGTCCGCGGTAATCGACGCGCTGGACAGTCTGCTCGCGCCGCATTTGTTTCCGCCGCGCGCCGACGGCGGCGATCCGCGGCAATGTCCCAATTGCGGCAATGGCCGGCTGTCGCTCAAACTGAGCAAGTTTGGCGCTTTCATCGGCTGCTCGAATTATCCCGAATGCCGCTATACGCGGCCGCTTTCGGTGCCGGCCGATGGTTCGGCCGATATCGGCACCAAGGT
>JBKPIZ010000125.1:0-8392 GCA_046730495.1 Pseudomonadota bacterium | reverse complement strand
GGCCACGAGCGCGTGATGTTCGCCGCCGATTACCCATTCGAGTCGGCGCAGGAGGCGGGCGCGTTCATGGATGAAGTCGCGATCGCGGAGCCGGTGCGGCGAGCGATTGCCGCGGACAACGCCGCGAAATATCTGCGGCTGCCGCAGTCGGTCGCCGCCTAAAGGCGCAAGCCGCGCCCCTCGCGGCTGCGCGGCGGATAAGCACCATGGCGGCCAAAGTTCTCGTCGTCGACATTCACGCCGAGCTCTATCGCGATCGGCTGCAAGCGCAATTTCCAAACCTGAAATTCATGCTGTTCCACAAGGCAGCGGAAGTCGATCGCGATATATCTGACATCGATGTGATGGTTATGTTCGGCATCGAGATTCGTGATCAGATGCTGCGCGACGCGCCGCGCCTGAAATGGATACAATCACTGGCGACGGGTGTAGATCACTTCTTGCGCTGTCCGTCGTTGCGGCGCGATGTTCTCATTACCAGCGGCCGCGGCATTCACGGCGTGCCGATGCGCGAGCATGTCCTCTACTTGATGCTGGCGATCAGTCACGACGCCAAACGCCAAGTGGAAGATCATCAGCAGCACGTCTGGCTACGGCGGCTGTGGACCACGCTCTACGGCAAGACCGCAGTGATCGCCGGCACTGGAATCGTCGGCGCCGCGATCGGGGAAATGCTGCAGGCGTTCGGCATGCGGGTGATTGGCGTGAGCCGCATGCCGCGCCAAGTTCGCGGCTTCGACGAGATATTGCCGAACGAACGCCTGCGCGAGGCCGCAAGCAAGGCCGACTACCTGATCAATGTTCTTCCTGCGGCGCCGGAAAATTTCGGAATATTCGACGCTGCGCTATTCGATGCAATGAAGCCCAACGCCTATTACATTAGCGCTGGTCGGGGGCAAACCGTTGACGAGACGGCGCTCATCGCGACATTGCGCGAGCGGCGTATCGCCGGTGCCGCGTTCGACGTTTTTGTGACCGAGCCGCTGCCGCCCGAAAGTCCGTACTGGTCGCTGCCGAATGTCTTTATCACGCCCCATGTCGGCGGTTATGTCGTCGAATATGAGGACTTCATTATGCCGCTCATCGTCGACAATATGCGGCTGTTCCTGGCTGGGCGGCTCGACGAAATGGCCAATATCGTCACGCGTTAATGTCGTGCTTGGGCTGTGCAAGGCACCGGAATTATTGCAAAATCGCCCGATGTGTTACCGGACATAGCCAAACGGCAGCCGACGCGGCAGGTGGGGCAAGGAGGACGTCGTGGCGCTCGCAAGGATGACACTGCCGCTGATCCTGTTCGGCGTGGCGCAGCTCCTTAAGCGCGCCTCGCAGCGGCATCCGCATTTCAACCGGCGCGTCCAAGAGCACAATTTCGTTGCTCAGATTATGACGCGCGACGAGAGCATTGGGCGGTGGTTCAGATTCAAGGCCGGCATCATCACCTCGCGGGCCGGGCTGCACGAAAAGCCTGACATCAAGATCTTGTTCAAGAACGTCAAAATCGGCGCTTCGCTTTTGATGCCGCCGATCAACTGGCTCGACCAGATCAACGCCCAGAAAGATTTTGTTCTCACCGTCGAAGGGCCGGAGCATCTCGCAAATTGGTTCGCGCAGACTTTAATGATGAGTCAATCCGCCGGCCTCAAATACGGCACACGGCTTCGCGGCGACATCATCCGCTACTGCAACATGACGAATGGCGGACCCGTCTTTGTTGACGTCAAGGACGGCAAGATTTTGCGGATGACGCCGATCGACCTCACCGACAAAGACGGCGCCTCATGGACGATCGAGGCGCGAGGACAAAGGCTCACTCCGCCGCGCAAAACGACGCTGGCGCCGCACGGTCAGAATGCCAAGTCGATCGTCTATTCGCCGGATCGGCTGCTTTATCCATTAAAACGCGTCGACTTCGATCCGAACGGCGCGCGCAATCCGCAAAACCGCGGCAAATCGGGCTATGTGCGGATTTCATGGGCCGAGGCGATCAAGCTCGTCACCGACGAGATCAAACGGCAAAAGCGCGAATACGGTCCGGGCGCGATCGCTTTTTCCCACGGCTCGCATCACACCTGGGGCAATGTCGGCTACTACCTCTCGGCGCTGTTCCGGTTCGCCAATGCCGTCGGCATGACGCGCATCCATCACAATCCGGACTCCTGGGAAGGCTGGTATTGGGGCGCGGTCCATCATTGGGGTTATACGCTGCGCGTCGGCCAATCGGAGACCTACGGCACGGTCGAGGACTGCTTGCAAAACTGCGACATGATCGTGTTCTGGGCGGCCGATCCGGAATCCACTTCGGGATCATATGGTGCGCAGGAAGGTACGACGCGCCGGCAGTGGCTCAAGGATGCCAAGCTTGGGATCAAAGTCGTTCACGTCGACCCCTATTACAACGCCAGCGCCCAATTCCTTCCCGGCAAATGGTTCGCGCCGAAGCCGACGACGTCGGTCGCGATGGCGATGGCGATCGCCTATGTGTGGATCAAGGAAGGTCTTTACGACAAAGAGTATGTCGAAACACACACCGTCGGCTTCGACAAATGGAAGGCTTATCTGCTCGGCGAAGACGACGGCATCCCAAAAACGCCGGAGTGGCAGGAAAAGGAAACCGGCGTTCCGGCCAAAGACGTCCGCGCGTTGGCCCGGGAATGGGGCAAGAAGCGCGTCTATCTTGCACCGGGCGGCTGGGGCAACGGTCACGGTGGCGCCTGCCGCAATCAAACCGGAATTCAATGGGCGCGTGTCATGGTGTGCCTGGTCGCCATGCAGGGCCTCGGCAAGCCCGGCGTGAATATGGGCAATCTGCAATGGGGCTGTCCGCTTGATTTCAATTTCTATTTTCCCGGCTATGCCGACGGCGGAATGTCGGGGGACCTGGAAAATACGGCGATGCCGGTCGAGCTCTATCAGCGCATGCCGCAGCTGCCGAGCATGAATTCCAACGGCCAGCGCATCCCGCGCATTTTTGTCCCCGAAGCAATCATCGACGGCAAGGCCGAGGGCTACCCCTGGATCGGAAAATCGATCGAGCATCAATTCGCGCGCTTCGCCTATCCGGCGCCCGGCCATGCGCCGGTGCGCATGCTCTACAAGTACGGCGGCTCGATTCTTTCGACGATGAACAACACCAATCGCTGGGTGCGGATGTATCAGTCGTCGAACCTGGAATTCGTCGTCAATCAATCAATCTGGTTCGAGGGCGAAGCCAAATTCGCCGATGTCATCCTGCCCGCCTGCACCAATTTCGAGCGCACCGATATCAGCGAATGGGCCGGCCTCGGCGGCTACGGGCACCATGGCCAGCAGCAACTCAATCACCGCGTCATCGTTTTTCAAGCGCCGGCAATCGAGCCGTTGGGCGAATCGAAATCCGATTTCTGGATCTTCAATGAGCTGTGCAAGCCGCTCGGGCTTGCGAATTATTTTTCGGAGGGCGTCAACGAAATCGATTGGGTGAAGCGGGTCTTCCTCGCCTCAGACCTGCCGAAATATATGTCGTGGAAGAAATTCTTAAAGCGCGGCTATTTTGTCGTGCCGGCGGAGAAGGAGAAGTTGCGCGCGCCGCTATCGTTCCGCTGGTTCTACGAAAACCGCGAGAAGGACGTACCGGAAGCGCAACCTCTGCCTTCCGATTACACCGAAGAATTCCTGCGCGGACTGCAAACGCAATCCGGCAAGCTCGAATTCGAATGCAATTCGCTCAAGCGCTTCAACGATCCGGAACGGCCGCCGATAGTGAAATACGAGCCGTCATGGGAGGGCGCGCATTCCGCCGAACGGTTCGCACGCTACCCGCTGCAATTGCTCACGCCACACTCGAAATATTCGTTCCACACCCAGGGTGACGGCAAAGACTCGTTCCTGCTCAACATCGAGGACCATCGGGTCAAGATCGATGACTATTACTACTGGATCGTGCGCATGAACGTCGAGGACGCCAAGGAGCGCGGCATCGGCAAGCATGCTCTGGTCAAGGTCTTCAACGACCGCGGCGCGGTAATCTGCGCGGCGTTGCCGACGCAGCGGTTGCCGCGCGGGGTCGCGCATGGTTACGAGTCGTCGGCGATCTACGATCCGATGGGCGAGCCCGGCAAATCGGTGGATCGCGGCGGCTGTCTCAATCTGCTCACGCCCGAGCGCACGCAGACCAAGAGCACCCACTCGCTCGCCGGCGCCAACTCGCTGGTTCAGATTGAACTGTGGGACGGGCGCGCCGAGCATATGTCGGCAGCTTTTGCCGCCATCGAGCAAGACAAGGAAATCAAACGCACGCTCAAAGAAGCGCACTTGCTGCCGGCGAAATGACCTTCCCTCCCCCGCGAAGCGCAGGGACGGATAGATTGATAGAGTATCGCGATGAAAAAGTGGAACATGATCATCGACGTGGGCGAGTGCACTAATTGCAATTTGTGCACGCTCGCCGCCTTGGACGAATATGCCGGCAACGAATGGCCCGGCTATTCGGCGCCGATGCCGAAGCACGGCCACAAGTGGATTAACATCCTGCAAAAGGAACGCGGGCAGATGCCGATGATCGACATCGCCTACGTTCCGACCATGTGCAATCACTGCGACGACCCGCCATGCATGAAGGCAGCGCCGAAGGGGGTCGTGACCAAACGCCGCGACGGCATCGTGATTATCGATCCCGAAAAAGCAAAAGGGCAGCGACAGCTCGTCGATGCCTGTCCCTATGGTCACATCTGGTGGAACGAAGAGTTGCAGTTGCCGCAAGCCTGGCCGTTCGACGCGCATCTGCTCGATCGCGGCTGGAAACAGACGCGCGGACAGCAGTCCTGCCCGACGGGTGCCATGCGCGCGATCAAGGTGGAGGACGAGGACATGGCGCGTCTCGCCCGCGAGCAAGATCTGGAAGTGCTCAAACCTGAACTCGGCACCAAGCCGCGGGTCTATTACCGCAATCTGTGGCGTTTTTCGAAATGCTTCATCGGCGGCTCGGTCGCCGAGGAACGGCAAGGCGTCGTCGAATGCGTTGAGGGCGCGAGCGTACAGCTCGTCAAAGACGGCGCGTCACTCGCCGTGACGACCACGGACAATTTCGGCGATTTCAAATTCGACCGGCTGGGCGAGGAATCGGGAAACTATACCGTTCAGATCTTCTCCGGCGGACGCTCGAAAGTCCTGCAGGTCAGCCTTGGAACCAGCGTCAATCTCGGCGAGATCAGGATTTGAGGGCGCCGCTGCCTCGATGAGGCGGCAGAAAAATCATTCTGGCGGGGTGCCGTTTGCCGCCAGCACTTCTCCGGCAAGATACAGCGATCCGGTAATGAGGATGCGCGGCGGCGGCTCAAGGTTGAGTTTGCCGGCAAGATCGATCGCGCTTTCCAGATTGTGGCGCGCCAGCGCCGGGATGCCGATTCTGGCCGCGATTTCGGCGAGCTCGCCGGCTGGCACGGCCTTGTCCTGGTGAATCGGGACGGCGATGACACGGCGGGCCAGTCCGGAGAAATTTCTCAGAAACCCCGCACAATCTTTGGTCGACAGCATGCCGACGATCACCACCACCGGCCGCGACACACGCTCCTCCAAATCGGCAAGCGCGGCGGCAATAGCTTGCCCGCCGTCGACATTATGCCCGCCATCGAGCCAGAGTTCGCTGCCGGGAGGCGCAAGCTCGGCAAGCCTGCCATGGGAAAGCCGCTGCATGCGGGCTGGCCATTCCACCTGAACCATGGCGGCCTCGAAGGCTGCGGCCGGAAGTCTCAATCCGCTCGCCCGCAGCGCCGCAATGGCGGCGCCAGCATTCTCGAACTGATGCCGGCCGTAAAGCTTGGGCGCGGGTAGATCGAGAAGGCCGTCCTGATCCTGGTAGACGAGTCGGCCGCGTTCCTCGGTCGCGGTCCAATCCTCGCCGGCAATTTTGAGCGGTGCACGCAGTCGCGCGGCCTGCCGTTCGATAACGGCGAGCGCTTCGCGCGCCTGACCAGCGACCACCGCCGGCACGCCGGGCTTGAGGATGCCAGTCTTTTCGGCCGCGACCTTGACCAGCGAGTCACCCAGAAATTCGCGATGGTCGAGCGAGAGCCGGGTAATGACACTTGTCAGCGGGCGTTCGATCACGTTCGTGGCGTCAAGCCGCCCACCAAGACCGACCTCGAGCAAGACAATGTCGGCCGGGTGGCGCGAGAACAGCAAGAATGCCGCGGCGGTCTCCATTTCGAACACGGTGATCGGCGCGCCGCGGTTTTTTGCTTCGCATTCGGCCAGGGCGTCGCCAAGCGCGGCGTCGTCGACAAGCCGGCCGCCGCCGTTTCGGCCGAGGCGAAAGCGTTCGTTGAGACGAACCAGATTGGGCGAAGTGTAGACGTGGACGCTCTTGCCGGCGGCTTCGAGCGCCGCCCGCATAAACGCGATGGTGGAGCCTTTGCCGTTGGTGCCGGCTACATGAATGGCCGGCGGCAGCCGCCGCTGTGGATTGTCAAGCGCGGCGAGGAGCCGCTCGATGCGATCAAGGGATAGATCGATCCGTTTTGGATGCAGCGCCAAAAGGCGCGCCAGCATGGCATCGACGGGCACTGCATTGGCCTTGCCGGCACCCACGCTAGGCTGGCGCCATGGCCGCAGACGGCGCCGGTAGCCTTGATTGCGGCGCGCTGCTTGCCGTCTTGAGAAAGAGCCGACACAGCTTCGCGATCGTGGCGCGAAGCTCATGGCGGTGCACCACCATGTCGACCATGCCGTGATCGCGCAGATATTCGGCTTTTTGAAATCCCTCCGGCAGCTTCTCGCGGATGGTTTGTTCGATGACGCGCGGGCCGGCAAAACCGATCAATGCGCCGGGCTCCGCGATGTGCGCGTCGCCCAACATTCCATAGGAGGCGGTGACGCCGCCGGTGGTCGGATTGGTCAGGACTACGATGTAAGGCTTGCGCGCCTCGCGAATGCGCTGCACGGCAATTGTGGTACGCGGCAACTGCATCAGGGAGAGGATGCCTTCCTGCATTCGCGCGCCGCCCGATGCGGCGAACATGATGAATGGGCAACCTTTCTCGACCGCGGTATCGAGTCCCTTGACTACCGCCTCGCCCGCGGCCATGCCGAGCGAGCCGCCCATAAAATCGAATTCCTGGACGCCGATGACCACGGCGAAGCCATCGAGCTTGCCGTAGCCTAGCTTCACGGCATCGTTTAGGCCGGTCTTGCTGCGTGCCACTCGCAGCCGTTCAACATAACGCAGCTCGTCGCGGAACTTCAGCGGATCGAGCGGCACCTCCGGCACGGCAATATCGAACCAAGTCTGATTATCGAACATGGATTTCAAGCGCGCGGTCGCGCTCATGCGCATGTGATAATTCGACCCGGGAATGACGAACTGATTGGCCTCGACGTCTTTATAGAAGACGAGCTGACCCGTTTCCGGGCACTTGATCCAAAGATTTTCCGGAACCTCACGGCGCAGCAGACTGCGAATTTTCGGCCGAACGTTTGAAATCCAGTTCATTGCACCATGACTCACATGGAGTTTAAGGATTGGTCTACTATATCATTGTCGGAGCGAGGATTTGGCAACCCGACGGGAGCCGCCCCGCCCCTATGCCGCCCGCCGTCTGGCACAATTTTGCCTTTGTGCTCAACCAAGTAGCGGAGCGGCAGGGCGAGACCCCTGGCCTTGCGGCCACAGAGTAAGTCAGGGGTAACCAAGGCCAGCTAGTGTCGCCGCGGCGAACGGTTTGAGTAGCAGGTTGCAGGCGAGAACTGCAGAATGAGAAAAGTTGTCGCGACATTTTTCATGGCTGGCACGCTGGTCGCGGCGCAACGCGCCGCCGCGGCCGATCTTTCGGTTGCGCCTTTGTATAAGACGCCGCCGCCACAAGCGAGTCCGGTTTATAATTGGACCGGCTTTTATCTGGGCGCCAATGGCGGCGGCGGCTGGGGGCGCTCCTGGTGGCAATCGCAGTCCACGTCAATTGATCTGTCGGGCGCGCAGGTCGGCGGCACGGCCGGATACAATTGGCAATTCGGCAATGCCGTGCTCGGTCTGGAAGGCGATATCGATTGGTCCAACCTCAAAGGCACAAGCAGCGCAGTGCTCTGCCCCGGCTGTAGCACCAGCGACAGCTGGCTCTCGACCGTGCGCGGTCGTGCCGGTTACGCTTTTGGCGGCATCATGCCTTATCTGACCGGCGGACTGGCAGTCGGCGACATCCGCGCTTCCGCGCCCGGCTTTGCCGGAGCGAGCACCACCAATGCGGGCTGGACGGTCGGCGGCGGCATTGAGATCGCACTACCGGGCAACTGGACGGCCAAGGCCGAATATCTGCACGCCGATCTCGGCAAGTTCAATTGCGGCCTCAATTGCGGCACGTCGCCGACGAACAACGTCTCAATGCACGACGATGTCGTGCGCGCCGGCCTGAATTATCAC
>JBKPIZ010000124.1:0-2026 GCA_046730495.1 Pseudomonadota bacterium | reverse complement strand
CCGACGCTGACCTTTGAGCGATTGTTCGCGTTTCTGGTCCTGAGCCACGGCCGGCGACAGTTGCTGTGGTTTGAGGTCACGCGACATCCGACAGCCGAGTGGCTGGCCCGCCAGATCACCGAGGCCTTCCCCTGGACATCGGCGCCGAGCTATCTGGTGCGCGATAATGACGCTGCCTATGGACATGTCTTTACATCCCGGCTGAGAGCCATGGGTATTCGTGACCGGCCGATCTCACCTAGATCGCCCTGGCAAAACGGGTATGCGGAACGCCTGATCGGCACTGTGCGCCGCGAGTGCCTGGATCGGTTGCTGATCTTTGGCGAGGCGCACCTGAGGCGAATTCTGAGCATGTACGCCATCTACTATAATGAATCGCGCACGCACCTATCACTGCACAAGGATGCGCCACTGCATCGAGCAATCCAACGGTCTGGTACCGTCGTTGCTGTGCCCGTCTTGGGTGGACTGCATCATCGCTACGCGCGGATATGATTTTCGGAAAGGACAACTAATGCCCCGGCCATCAATTCAACCAACAAATTGGAAACCGAGTGTATAAAATTTTCGCCCTGTCACCCGTGCACCATTTTGGCTAGCGATCGCATTGCGGTGGAGTGATTACGATAAGGTGCACTCAACAGTAACTGTCTTATACCAACCCAAACGGCGGCGGCAGGACGGGGAGCTTCACCCTGTCGTCACCGCGGTGCTGAGACTGCTCGGGTCGATCTGCCGATTCAGGCCGGCTTCGAGTTTCCTGCGGTCTAGCTCGCCCTCCCACCACGCGACCACTATGGCGGCAAGGCCATTGCCGGTGATGTTCGTGAGCGCCCGGCACTCGCTCATGAACTTGTCGATACCAAGCACGATCGCCATGCCGGGAACGAGCTCTGGCCGCACCGAGGCGAGCGTCGCCGCAAGCGTGATGAAGCCCGCACCAGTAACGCCGCTCGCGCCCTTGGAGGTAAGCATTGCGACAATCAAAATCGTCATCTGCTCGCCAAACGATAGCGGCACGTTCAGCGCCTGCGCGATGAACAAGGTGGTAAGTGTCATGTAGATGTTGGTGCCGTCGAGATTGAACGAATAGCCGGTCGGCACAACGAGGCCGACCACTGGTTTCGAACAGCCGAGCCGTTCCAGCTTCTCCATGAGCTGCGGCAGCGCACTCTCTGACGAGCTTGTGCCTAACACGATCAGGAGCTCGTCCTTGATATACGCGATGTATTTGAAGATCGAAAAGCCTACCATCCAGGCGATTGCGCCGAGCACCACGAATATGAACAAGGCCGAGGTCAGATAGAAGGTCCCGACCAGACCCGCGAGATTGCCGAGCGTTTGTGGGCCGTAGCGGCCAATGGTATAGGCCATGGCGCCAAACGCGCCGAGCGGCGCCGCTTTAACAACGATGGCGATGATGCCGAATACCGTGTGGGCGGCCTCGTCGATAATCTCGCGCAGTTTCTGGCCGCGCTCGCCGAGCGCCATAAGAGCGAAGCCAAACAGCACTGAAAACAGAAGGACCTGCAAAATGTCGCCGGCCGCAAACGCCCCAAAGGCGCTGTCGGGTATGATGTGCAGTACGAAGTCGACTGGCTTCATCTCGCTGGCTTGCTTGACGAAGCCAGCGACGGCGGCGGCATTACCCTGGCCGGTAAAGCCCGCCCCTGGTTGTAGGACGTTGGCGACGACAAGACCAATGACGAGCGCGAACGTCGATACGATTTCGAAATAGACCAGCGCCTTGATGGCCACGCGGCCGACCTTGCTCACCTGGCTGATGTGGGCAATGCCCGACACGACGGTGCAAAAGATGATCGGGGCGATCACCATGCGGATCAGCTTGATGAAGCCGTCGCCGAGCGCGCGGACCCAGTCGTTGGTGGCGAAGGTCGGGAACAACCAACCGAGCAGCGCGCCCAACACGATCGCCAGCAAGACCTGGATGTAAAGCACCTTGTACCAGGGCTTTCTCGGCGGTGTGGCGGCTACTTTAGCCATGGCACGTCCCCTTCAATTGGTC
>JBKPIZ010000123.1:0-9572 GCA_046730495.1 Pseudomonadota bacterium | reverse complement strand
CGGGCGATCGGCGTCGCCGTCGACGTCACCGATGAGAGCGCGACGGCGGATTGCGTCGCACAGGCGGTCGCGACGTTCGGCGGAGTCGATATCCTCGTCTCCAATGCCGGGATCCAGACCGTTGCTCCCATCGACCAGTTTGACTTCGGCAAATGGAAGCAACTCCTCGCCATTCATCTCGACGGCGCCTTCCTGACCACGCGCGCGGTCTTGCGCGAAATGTACAAAAACGATCGCGGCGGCAGCATCATTTATGTGGGCTCGGTGCATTCCAAGGAGGCATCCGTGCTCAAGGCGCCGTACGTCACCGCCAAGTACGGGCTGATTGGACTCGCCAAGGTCGTGGCTAAGGAAGGCGCCGCCCACGGCGTGCGCGCCAATGTCATCTGCCCGGGCTTCGTGCGCACCCCGCTTGTCGACAAGCAAATTCCCGAACAGGCGCAAGAGCTCGGCATCTCCGAACAAGACGTCATCAAGCACGTGATGCTCAAGGAAACCGTCGACGGCGACTTCACGACCATCGATGACGTGGCGCAGACCGCTTTGTTTCTGGCTTCGTTCGGATCGAACGCGCTGACCGGACAATCGATCGTCGTCAGTCACGGCTGGTTCATGCAATAGGCTCGGCTGCACGCCGATAAGCGCGCTCTCCGACCGGCGCAATCGCGCGCGGGCAAATTGTCTTGCGACCTCGGTGCCGCAATTTAACGTGCCATCCCAGCGGTCTTTTTCAGGCTCATGATTTGGAGTATGCCTCCGGCACGGCCGGAGGACACTCGCATGCAACACATCCGCGTCTCGACCTTTGCCGGTCCGGGCGCCAAGCCGGTGATCCACAGCGTTCCCTGGCCCAAGATCCCGAGTAAGGCAGCGCTGATCCAGATCGGGGCCTGCGGCGTCTGTGGCACCGACCTCCATATCCTTAAAGGTCACTGGCCCAAACAATTGCCCTGGCCGTTCACGCTTGGCCACGAGCTTGGCGGCGTCATTGTCGAAGCCGGCAGCGAATTTAAAGAAGACTTCATGAGCAAGCCGCTCAAGGTCGGATCGCGGGTGATGATCCCGCCGCTGATGCCGTGCGGCCGCTGCTATTACTGCATTCATTATCCGGAGAGCGCGAATAAATGCCTCACGCCGGTCTATTACGGTCGCTATCTCGGCTTCGACAAGCCGCCGCATTTGTGGGGCGGCTTCGCTGAATATGTCTATGTCGATCTCGAGGCGTTACCCGGCACCAAGATCTACAAGCTTCCTGATAATATGCCGCTCCGCCTCGGGGCGCTTGCCGAGCCGCTGACGTCCTGCATTCGCGCTTTTAATCGCGCGGTGCGTGTCGGCGGGTTCAAATGGGGCGACACCGTCGTCATCCAGGGTTCCGGTCCGATCGGGATTCTCGCAGTCGCCGCCGCGCAGGAAATGGGCGCTGGGCGGGTGATTTGCGTCGGCGCGCCGGAACAGCCGCGGCTCGAACTTGCGCGCAAGTTCGGCGCCGAAGCCACCGTCGACATCGAACGCTACCAAACCGCGGATGCGCGTGTTGCGCGGGTGCGCGAACTGGTCGGCGGGTTCGGCGCCGATCTGGTGATGGACTGCTCCGGCCATCCCAGCGCTGGACCGGAGGGAATCGAGTTTCTCCGCGACGGCGGCACCTATGTTGAAATGGGCCAGTTTACCGACGCCGGCGCGATCACCACGTCGTGGCATCGCATTTGCGCCAAGGACATCAATGTGCTCGGCTCATGGGGATTCACCGGCAATGACCTGCCGCTTGGCGTCGACATGCTCTATCGCGCGAAAGCTAAATATCCATGGTTCGACATGCAGACGCTGTATCCGTTCTCGGAAGATGGGATCGCGCGCGCGGTCGCCGACGCCATCGCGATGAAAACCGTGAAATCGACCATCGTGCCATGGCCTGAACTCATCAAGGGCCCGGCTTGATCCGCTGACACGCCGCAATAAGGTTCTGCGAGACGTTTGATGTCATGTTGCGCGCCCTGAAAACCGTCACGTTTCTTTACGTCCCGCAGGAGGATCGCATCGCCGGTGCGATCAATGCCGGACATCCGGACGCGTGGTCGTGTTGGTTGACGCGGCGGCTTGCTCTTGCCGTGCTTGAGCGTGCGACGGAGTACATCGCCAATACTTCGAATCTGGCGCAACGGACGCCGGCGGAGCTGCGTGGCGAAGCAATCGCATTCGAGCGCGAGGCCGCCATCGCTAAGACCGCGCCGGCGATGTCGCAGACCCCGCCGGAGATTCTCAAGTCGAGCACCGCCGGTGCCGAGCTCGCCGACCGGCTGACGATCTCGCGTGAGCAGGACGCGTTCCGCTTCGAGCTGCGCGGGGTGAGCGGAAACGGCGCCGCCGGGGTGGTCAAACGCGAGGAACTGCAGCGCATCCTGCAGATGCTGCACGGCGTCGTCGCGCAAGCCGGCTGGCTTGCCACGCCCGACGCCGTCCGGCCTGCCGCCGCAGCTCCAGCCGATCCCAAACCGGCGCGCCACTAGCTAGGGTCAAAACTCATTATTTGCGCGGCCGCGACGCCAGCGGTCGAAAGGTCCGCGTCCCTTCGGGTTGCAGCGAAAATCGCCGCCGGGTTCGTCGAAGGGCACGACCGTATTGCCGATACGCTCTTCGCCCTTCTCCTGCCCGGCTGGCGATTTTGGCTGCAACGCGGCTCGCGGAAATTAATGAGTTTTGACCCTGATTGTGCAGGGCTTCGCCTTCGGCCAAAATGATATTCACAAACGCGTAACACGGGAGAAGCGCCTTGGCACAGCAGTCAGTTAAATACGGTTGGGATCACATTCACTTGCGCACTACCCAACCCGAAGCGATGGCGCAGTGGTTCGAATCGATGCTTGGTGCGGAGGTCATTCGCAGCATGCAGCAGGGCAAACCGCGCATCGATCTCAAGCTTGGCGGCGCCAATATCTTTATCGCTCCGGTTGCCCCGAGCGACGGCGTCAATGCGGCGCCGGTCACGCCGTATCGCGGCCTCGATCATTTTGGCCTTACGGTGAGCGGCATCGATGCGGTCGCAGCCGAGCTGAAAAAGAAGGGCGTCGAATTCACACGCGAGCCGACCACGGTCCGTCCCGGCGTGCGAATTTGCTTTATTCGCGGCCCCGAGGGCGTTTCGATCGAGCTTTTGGATCGCGACCCGAAATATTGATCGCTAGTCGGCGGAATCCGCGACCGTCCGCGTCCCTCGGCGCAACAAAATTCGCGCCTCGGGATGCTCCTTCCGCGCCGCCTGAAGGATCGCCCGGGCAAGCTGCGCATCGAGCGCGCGCGCAAGCACCCGTTCGAGCGCGTGTCCACCGCTGTCCCACAATTCGATGCTGTAAGGAAGCTTCTCGGCTTCGGCGGCGACCAGCCCCAACCGCCCGGCCTTGGCTATGCGCTCAATCATCGCGGGTCTCTGCGCCAGTCGCGGAATGCCAATGTCAGTGCGCCAATGTCAGTGCTGCGGGCCGCTCCAGCGGGCGACGACGCTATTCTTGTGGCGCAAGGTAATGTGACGGTCCGGGTACTCGCGCGTCGCTGCGTAATATGCCGCATAACCGATGCTGGCATTGGCGGTGATCGCGACGATTTGCTCAACCGCGGCGCCGGTCTCGTTCCAAATTTCGACCTTGTAGGGCATATCTTCCCGATCGACCGGACGGGCCGAGCCGGAGCGCGGCGCGGCATATCGTCTTCGCGATCGCTGGATGGCGCCAGGCGCTGAGGCCAGCCGGCCGTTATGATTGGAAGACCTCTACTGACGCCCATGCGCATCGCTTAGTCACATCCCTAAACCGCAAAGTGCAGGAACCGTTATGCGCCGGAAATGTTGCTTGGAAGACGCGTCCCCGACCCGTTCACAATAGCAACCAATCCCCTTACGATAAAGCGAATCTCTGACGGTCTGATGTGAACAAAATGGAACTTAAGTTTCCCAGTTCCACACAAGACCTGCCTGACGGCGCCCGGCTCGAGCTTCTGGTCGATGCGGTCACCGATTGCGCGATCTATCTTTTGGATCGCGATGGCATGATCCGCACCTGGAACGCGGGCGCCGAGCGGATCAAGGGCTACCGCGCTCCCGAGGTCATCGGCCAGCATTTTTCACTATTTTTTACCTCCGAAGACAAAGCGGCCGATGTGCCGGCCCAGCTGCTGGTGCGCGCCGGGCGCGACGGACGCGCCGAGCAGGAGGGTTGGCGCGTGCGCAAGGACGGCGGCCGGTTCTGGGCATCGTCCGTGGTCCAGCCGGTGCGCGATGCCCGCGGCCGCGCCATCGGCTTCGCCAAAATCACCCGCGACATGACCGAGCGGTGCCAGGCGCAGGAGGCGCTTTATGAGAGCGAGCGCAGATTCCGTTTGCTGGTCGGGGCGGTAAAGGATTGCGCCATCTACATGCTCGATCCGAGCGGCGTCATCGTGAACTGGAATTCCGGCGCGGAACGCTTAAAGGGTTATTCGGCGGCGGAAATTGTCGGACAGCACTTCTCCAAATTTTACACGCGGGACGATCGCATGGCCGGCTTGCCCGCGCGCCTGCTCGAAAGTGCGGCGCGCGACGGCCATTACGAGGCGGAAGGCTGGCGCGTGCGCAAGGACGGCGGCCGGTTCTGGGCGGCGGTGGAAGTCGCTGCGATCCGCGATGAGAAGAACGAACTGATCGGCTTCGCCAAAATCACCCGCGATATCACCGAGCGGCAGGTGGCGCAGCAGACGCTGCGCGAAACCGCGCGCCAGTTCCAAACCTTGATCGGGGGCGTCACCGATTACGCCCTATTCATGCTCGACCCCAACGGTCTCGTGATCAATTGGAATGCCGGTGCCGAACGGATCAAAGGCTATTCCGCCGATGAAATCATCGGCCAGCACTTTTCGCGCTTTTACACCGACCGCGATCGCGCCGCCGGACTGCCGGCGCGCGCGCTGCACATCGCCACGCAGGAAGGCCGGTACGAAGCCGAGGGTTGGCGCGTGCGCAAGGATGGCGGCCTGTTCTGGGCCAATGCCGTCATCGATCGCATCACCGACGAGAAAGGCGCGGTAATTGGCTTTGCCAAGATCACGCGCGACATCACCGAGCGGCGCAACGCGCAATTGGCGCTGCAAGAGGCGCAGGCGCAGCGCGCTCAGGCGCAGAAAATGGAAGCGCTGGGCCAGCTCACCGGCGGTGTCGCGCACGATTTCAACAATCTGTTGATGATCGTCGCCGGTCACCTGCAGTCGCTCAAAAGGCTAGTTGCCGATGACGAAAAGGGCCGCCGCGCCGCCGAGGCGATCGAGCTTGCGACCAAACGCGGCGCGGCGCTCACGCGCCAGCTCCTGACGTTTTCGCGGCGCCAGACCTTCCATCCCAGCTTGACCAAACTGAGCGAACGCATCGAGGCCTTTCGCAACATGCTCGCGACCTCGCTCGGCGCTTCAGTGCGGCTCGTGACCGATATTCCTCCCGAGACCTGGCCGGTGCAGATCGATAGCAGCGAATTCGAGTTAGCGCTTGTCAACGTGGCGCTGAACGCGCGCGACGCGATGCCGCCGCAGGGCGGCGTCATCACGGTTGCCGCTGAGAACGTGGAATTGACGCCGCAACAAACGCCGGCGCGCTTACAGGGCGAATTCGTCGCTTTGAGCATCGCCGATAACGGCAGCGGCATCGCTCCGGATATTCTTCCCTTGGTGTTCGATCCGTTCTTCACCACCAAAGGGCCGAGCAAGGGCAGCGGCCTGGGGTTGTCGCAGGTCTACGGCTTCGCCCATCAGTCCGGCGGTACCGTCACCATCACCAGCGAACTCGGACGCGGCACCTGCGTCACGCTGTATTTGCCGCGTGGTAACGCGCCGGCGAAGCCAGCGCAGAACGAAGCCAAGGCGGCGCTTGAAAAGGTTGGAGGCGGAGCCGCGCTTCTCGTCGAAGACAATCCCGAGGTTGCCAAAGTCGCCGAGCAGATGATCGAGCAGCTCGGCTATCGCGTGCAGCGGGCGGGCGGCGCCAAGGAGGCGCTGGAGCTTGCCGAGGCCGCGCCGTTCGATCTCGTCATCAGCGATATCGTGATGGCCGGTCCGATGGACGGCGTGGGTCTCGCGCGCGCGCTCCGCCAGCGTCAACCCGACTTGCCGGTCGTGCTGGTCACCGGTTTTGCCAGCAGCGTCACCGAGCTTGAATTCGCGGTCCTGCGCAAGCCCTTCGACGTGTCGGATCTCAGCAAGGTCATAGCCAAAGCGATCGCGGAAGCGCAAACCGTCAATGCCGATAATGTCATTCGCTTGCGCGACCGGCGAGGCACGGCCGAACGGCAGCTTTCCCCCGAGGCCCGCGATCAGTCGCAGCGCGATGGTCCGGGTCGCGGCGATGACGGCCCGGGCAACGTCCCGGCCTAAAGCGAAATGACCCAGATTGGTTCAGTATTTCGCTTTACTTGTCCTTTGAGCATGATCTTTCCCGAAAACCGGTATCCACTTTTCGGGATCATGCTCTTGTAGCAACCCGCCCTTCACCTCGACTTCCGCATGCGACGGCGCCGCGGATAACTGGTGCTGTCGTAGAGGCGCCGGATGTCATCGCTGTTAAAGCGCTCGTCTCCGACCTGCATCCACGGGCCCAGCGTCACAACGGCAGGCAATTCTTCCACCGCAAAGCGAATGGCCTCCGCCGCGGTGGCAAAGCGCCGATAACTGAGCGGCTGACGTGCCCCGCGCTTGCGCTTCGGCATGAAGAGTTCGGCTGATGCGGCGTAATCGAATGTCATGACTAATAGCTTTCGATCAGTGTTCCGGCATTGTCAGACGCGATCAAGCTGGCTTTCTTTGGCTACCCGCTCATGCGGCTCAGCGGCACTTTTGATCTTATATTGGAAGTCGTCGCCTTCGGGCGGCAACAGCTGCGTAATCTGGTAGACGCCGCTGGCACTGGCGCCGAATGGTCCCGATGTGTAATTGACTGACTGGCCGATTTTGAACTTGTGGCTGGTCACGGCTTTCCCCGTCTTCGTGATTGATCGGATCCGCCGACCTGCGACAGCCCCGGACCGGGCGTCCGTCCTGACCACAGATTAGATTAGAAATGGGATGGCGTCGCGTGTCATTTCCTGGGCGAAACGTCCCCAGCGCGTTGGCTTGCCGCGCGCCGCTGCGGGCGATCGTTCGAAGGTCTCGGACAATGGCCTGTTAACGGTCTGCTATTGCTTGTTTTGTCCCGGCACGCCGAATGCTTTTTATGGTCAGCGGTGGTCGTCCCGATTTCTCAGCGATTTCCCGATCTTGCTCGATGATGAAGCCGCGCGCGGGTTCGTCTTTTTCCAGGCCAGAAAGCAATTCGGCCGGTACGCGCCGGTTGGAGCGCCGTGAGCCATCCTCATAGACCACGTCGAAAAACACGAATTCGTTCTTGGGATTGGTGCCCGGCTTCTTCGGCATGTCGTCGGCCCTTCACACAAAAACAAACGCCAGCGCTTGCGCGCTGGCGCCATGCCCTGAACGAACGTCAGACCGCTTGCAGATTTTCGGCAGCGGATTTGCCGCTGCGCCGATCGGCCTGGACATCAAACGAAAGCTTCTGCCCCTCGTTGAGGCCGTGCATGCCGGCACGCTCGACCGCCGAAATGTGAACGAACACATCGGGGCCGCCGTTGTCCTGAACGATGAAGCCATAGCCCTTTTGGGCGTTGAAGAATTTAACAGTACCTGTGGCCATCAAAGGCCTCCTTTTAAAAACGCGCAAAGGCGTCGTTGCCCATACAAACCATTTCGTACGGGTCACATATCCGGATTTTGCGTGTTCTTGGCGAGGGCCGTCGAGGCCGAAACTACAAGGTCAGGCGCAATCGCGAATGCCGGCTATATAGCGATGCCGGGCACAAATAGCAATCGCCGCTCTAGATTGCGTTGCCATTTAGTTAAACTCCAACAACTGAACGACGGACGCACGGCCGCCGCTACTGCGGTATGGTGTCGGCCAAAAGTTTGAGCGCGGCGACGGCAAAGGCGTGCATGTTCGCGAGCCGCTCGGCCGTGCCGGTCTCAAGCGTCATAGCCCGCTCGACGGTGCCGGCAACGGCAAGACAAGTGTGGCCGGCCGGATCGCCGTAGCGGTTGCCGGTCGGTCCGGTCGCGCCGGTTTCGCCCAAACCCCAGGATGCGCCGAAGCGTGCCTTGGCGCTGCGCGCAAGCAAGAGCGCGTGCGGCTCGGTCGCCGGGCGAAATTGCGTGAGTGCGGCTTCGTCCAGGCCGAGCAGCAAGATCTTGGCTTGACGGGTGTAGGCGACCGCGCCGCCGAGGAAGTAAGCCGAGGCGCCGGGCAGCGCGAGCAGCGCCGCCGCGATCAGGCCGCCGGTCGAGGATTCGGCAATCGCGATGGACTCGCGCCGCGCCTTCAGCCGCGTCGCGATCGTCTCGGCCAGCGGTATGAGATCGTTCATGGCACTATTCCTGCGGTTAGGTGTCTCATTGCTTCAGCGATCAGCCTTTGATCTGCCGGCCGGCGCGGGCGTCCGCGATCAGCGCGGTGAAAGCGTCATGCGCCGCTCTTGCGGTATTGGCGTAAGTGTCGGTGCTGGCGTCGAGCCATTTCTCGCCATAACCGATCGCGGTATGCGCGAGCCGCACCCGGCCGTCGAGCCATGGTCCGCCGCCGAAACCGCCGATCACCGGAATTTTCACCGCCGCCGCCACCGCGGCGCCGGCGATCGGACCGGAATTGGTGAAATCGAGAAGGCATGCGCCGGCCGCTTCGAGAAGCTTTGCCTCTTCAACGAGCCGCGCCGCCGCTTCGGCGCTCGCCTGCGCTCCCGGTAAATTCTGGGCGCTGTAGGGAATGCCGTATTTGCTGGCGGTCTGTGGAGTGAGACCGAATTGGGCGAATACTGGAATGCCGCCCTCAACCAGCGCGAGCACGACTTGCGGAAATTCCGTCGCGGCGTCGATCTTGATCAGGTCGGCGCCGCCTTCGCGCATCAGGCGCTGCGCCGCGGCAAGCGCGGCGTCGCTGCCGTGCTGCACCGGTCCATACGGCATGTCGCAACTGAGAAGCGCGCGCACGGTGCCGCGCCGTACCGCCTTGCAGCAGATCAGCATTTCCTCAAGCGTGACGTCGAGCACGTCGGATCGGCCCCAGAGATTGACGCCGACCGAGTCGCCGACCGAGATAAAATCGAAGCCGGCGCGATCAGCGATGCGCGCGATTTGATAATCCCAGGCGACGAGGCCGACGCTTTTTTGCCCGTGCCGCTTCATTTGCTGCAGGAGGGGAATTGTGACCTTGCCCTGCATGTGAAATGCCCGCCTGAAAGGCCCTCCTTCTAGCACGAAGTGGGGGCAGGGCAGAGGTGCTGGTTTCGCAAGCGAAGCGGATGTCCTGCGATATAATCCAAATCCGTCATGCCCAAGCGGACGTCTCGATGACGCATTGCATGATCTAGATCAAAGCGCATTATCGGACGCAAATGCGATAATCGGGCCCGCGGTTTGCTGCATGCTATCGGAGGCGGGGCGATGTGGGACAAGCTCAAGGACTGGTATATCGCACTGATCGGCATCATCGTCATTGCCGGCGGGCTCTATATTGCGTC
>JBKPIZ010000122.1:0-7529 GCA_046730495.1 Pseudomonadota bacterium | reverse complement strand
GGCAAATTCAAACAGTTTCTCGATCTCGTCAAAAGGCGCGAGAAAAACAGCTACGACTCTTACTTTGAGGCCGCCATGGGGATGCCGATTGGCCGCGTGATTCCGCTCTGGCAAGACTATCTGGCTCGCATCGCCGCTCCGAAATTTTGCGCCTCCCGCTAAGCGCCACGTTGCCGGATGAAGAAGCGTTTCACAAATTCGCGGCGTCCTACGGCATTTCTGTTGCGAGTGAATGAGAGCCAGGGCAAGGGCGCTCAGCGGTCGACCCACGCGAAGTCGCGCGACGCTTCGCGTCCCCCGGGATGACTGCCCAATGACAGCTAATGCGTCATGTATTGCAGGCCGGCGGTGTAAGCGGCGCCGCCGATCACGCAAGGTATGCCCAGTTCGATTTGCCCGGTGGCCGCGGCGACCACGCAACCCATCGACAGCGCGCCCTGGCCGATCTGGCCCCAGCCCGACAATTCGCGTTTGGAATTCGGGCCCTTGGTCTTGAGCTCCTCGATCGCGGCGAGCGACTCCTGACGCATATGCACGGTGTCGACCGTCTCGGCGGTCTCGATCACGTCATCGAGCACGACTTTGACTTCCTTGGGCTGGCTCTTGTTGGCCCATTTCAACATCGCCAGCAGATCGGAATCGCGCACCGCATTGCTGGCGAGCGTGAACTTGGCGGCGCTGCCGGTGGTGAGACTGTCGACATTGTCCTTGTCGTTGGCGAGCGGCAAAAGCTTGATCACGCGCTGGATCGGCACGTAGCTGCCGGTGGCGAGGTAGTAGCCCCACAATACGTCGATCAGCTCGGGCGTCGGCTCGAGTACAACGGCTTTTTTCTGATCTTTGCCGATGTGCAGCGTCGACTTGATCTTATCGAGCATGCCCGGCTTGTCGGTGCGGTAATCGATCTGCTCGAGCCGCGGCAGCTTGCCGTCGAGATATTTGTCGATCATGGCGCGGCGCGTCGCCATTCGGTCGACGAAGGTCGCCAGCAATTCGCGCCAGTTCAGCAGGCCGGAATAGGCGATGGCGCGCACCAGCACCCAATGATCGGCCGGATCGATCGGCAGCATTTTGGCGATCAGATCGTCGGCGTGCGACGCATTGGTGCCGAGCACGCCGGCGATGAAGCCGATATAGGCGCCCGAGCTTTCCGCCGCCTTAAACGCCTGCATGGCGGAAAGCGTGCGCACCACGCTCGGCAGCTGGTCCGGATCAGGCCGATGGCGATAGCCATTGATCCATTTGAGAATGGCGTCGTTGGAAGCGAGTGCCGAGGCCGACGGCGGCACCGCTTTGGCCGGCGAGAGCGGCGCAACCAATAAAGCGAGGCCGACGACAACAACGGCTGCACAGCGCAGATGCGCGCCAATCCGATATGCTGCGAACATGTCCCCTCCGCCCAACTAAGCGGCAGCGCGTGATCGAAAACTTCAGAACGCTCACGCCCCCCGACTGCGGTAATGCAGCAACAGTGCTTGGAAAATTAAAGGCCGCGATCGCGCGAAATCGCGGCCGCGCTGTGACCGTTAAGGTTGGTTAACGATTTCACTTTACCGCGTGATTCCGATTTCAAACGATAGTTTGAACGCAGCGGCGAACCGACAAGCCAGATTGTCGCCGCAATTTGCTTGACCCACCGTGACACAATGCTTATAACCCCTCGCATTCGGACAAGAGCAAACCGAGAGGCAGACGCGTGCGTCCGTTCGTTTCGCTGATCCTCGTATCGAAGCGCACCGCCGGGGGTGGCTAAGCCCACCCGCGAGACGTGGCGGTGCGCGACCAAGGGCCTTCGAGGCCCTTTTTTATTACCTGGATTGTGACCCGTTCATGAGCGGGGCTTAAGCGGCGGGGAGATGGAGAGTGCGATGAGTGAAATGACCGGCGCGGAAATGGTGATCGCGGCGCTTGCCGATCAGGGCGTCGAGTACATTTTCGGTTATCCCGGCGGCGCGGTGCTGCCGATCTACGACGCGCTGTTTCAGCAACAGAAAGTGCAGCACATCCTGGTGCGCCACGAACAGGGCGCGGTCCATGCCGCCGAAGGCTATGCGCGCTCGACCGGTAAAGTCGGCGCGGTGCTGGTGACCTCGGGCCCGGGCGCGACCAATGCGGTGACCGGATTGACCGACGCACTGTGCGACTCGGTTCCGATCGTCGCCATCACCGGGCAGGTGCCGACCCATCTCATCGGCAACGACGCGTTCCAGGAATGCGACACCGTCGGCATCACCCGCCCCTGCACCAAATACAATTATCTCGTGAAATCAGTTGCCGACCTGCCGCACGTGCTGCACGAGGCGTTCCATATCGCCGCCAGCGGCCGTCCCGGGCCGGTCGTCGTCGATATTCCGAAAGACATCCAGTTCGCCAAAGGCGCGTATTTCAAACCGACCGAATTCCATCACCGTGGCTATCGGCCGAAGCTCAAGGGCGACGCCGATAAGATCAAGCGCGCGGTGGAAATGATGGCCGCCGCCAAGCGCCCGGTGTTCTACACCGGCGGCGGTGTGATCAATTCCGGCCGCCACGCCTGCGATCTCCTTCGCGAACTGGTCAAGCTCACCGGTTTTCCGATCACCTCGACGCTGATGGGGCTCGGCGCCTTTCCCGCCGCCGATCCGCAATGGCTCGGAATGCTCGGCATGCACGGCACCTGGGAGGCCAATTGGACGATGCACGATTGCGATCTGATGATCGCGGTTGGCTCCCGCTTCGACGACCGCATTACCGGCCGGATCGATGCCTTCTCGCCGGGATCGAAGAAGATCCATATCGACATCGATCCGTCCTCGATCAACAAGAACGTCAAGGTCGATCTGCCGATCGTCGGCGATTGCGCACATGTGCTCGAGGACCTGCTGCGGGTGTGGCGCCATAGCGGCGCCAAGCCGGACAAGAAGGCGCTCGAAGCCTGGTGGGCGCAGATCGGCAAATGGCGGGCGAAGAAGTCGCTCGCCTATCGCAACTCCAACGAGATCATCAAGCCGCAATACGCCATCCAGCGGCTCTACGAGCTGACCAAGGACCGCGACACCTACATCACGACCGAAGTCGGCCAACATCAGATGTGGGCGGCGCAGTTCTATCACTTCCAGGAGCCGACGCGGTGGATGACCTCGGGCGGGCTCGGCACCATGGGCTATGGCCTGCCGGCCTCGGTCGGCGTGCAACTTGCGCACCCGGACTCGCTCGTCGTCGATATCGCCGGCGAAGCTTCCGTGCTGATGACCATGCAGGAAATGTCGACGGCGGTGCAGTACGACCTGCCGATCAAGATTTTCGTTATCAACAACCAGTATATGGGCATGGTGCGGCAATGGCAGGAACTCCTGCACGGCGGCCGCTATTCGCACTCCTATACCGAAGCGCTGCCGGATTTCGTCAAACTGGCCGAGGCCTACCACGCCCACGGCATCCGCTGCGAACATCCGGGCGAACTCGACGACAAGATCCGGGAAATGATCGAGGTCAACAAGCCGGTGATTTTCGATTGCGTCGTCGATCCGGCGGAGAATTGCTTCCCGATGATCCCGTCGGGCCGCGCGCATAATGAAATGCTGCTCGGCGACGCCACCACCCGCGTCGAGGACGCCGTGACCGAAAAGGGCAAGATGCTGGTCTGATCAAGCAACCGGCAATTCGCCACGCGCGACGGAGACAATTCGTGAGCACCACGACGACGACGACCACCACCCACTACCCGGCGATGACGACAGCCGAGCCGGTCGAAACGCGCACCTTGTGCGTGCTGGTCGACAACGAGCCCGGCGTGCTGGCGCGGGTGATCGGCCTATTCTCCGGCCGCGGTTACAACATCGATTCGCTCACAGTTTCAGAAACCGAGCACGAGAGGCATCTATCGCGGATCACCATCGTCACCCGCGGCACCGCGATGGTGCTCGAACAGATCAAAAATCAGCTCGATCGTCTCGTGCCGGTCCATCGCGTCGTCGATCTGAGCAGCGGCGGCCCGGCCATCGCCCGCGAACTGGCCATGGTGAAAGTGCGCGGCACCGGCGACCATCGCATGGAGGCGCTGCGGCTGGCCGACGCTTTTCGCGCCCGCGTCATCGACGCCACCACGGAACACTTCGTGTTCGAGATCACCGGCGCGTCCGAGAAGATCGAAAGCTTCATCAATCTGATGCTGCCGGTGGGTCTGGTCGAAGTCTCGCGCACCGGCGTGGTTGCGATCGCCCGCGGCCCGGAAGGGATGTAGCCCAACGTCCGCTCATTCCCGCGAAGGCGGGAATCAAGCGGTGATTAGAAAATCCTTGTGAGGCTGGGTCCCCGCTTTCGCGGGGACGAGCGATTATAGACCTCCCGCCTACGCGAATGCTTGAGCAAACCTACGCCGCCGAGGCCTGCGCCACTGGCGCCAATCGTGTCACCAGATGCGCGAAGCGGTCGACGAAATCCTGGAGAAACTTCTTGGTGTTGTCGTCGCCGATGGCGCCGTGCTCGTCGATCAGATTGGGCCTGAAGGTGACATAAGCTTCGCCGCCGAGCAGGATCATGCCCAGCCCGGTCATGACCGAACGCAGATGCTGCTGCGCCAGCCCGCTGCCGATCGCGCCGGGCGAGGTGCCGGTGATGAAAGCGGGCTTGCCGGTCCAGGAGTTCTTGCCCCAGGGCCGCGCACCCCAGTCGATCGCGTTCTTGAGCGCGGCCGGGATTGAGCGGTCATGTTCCGGGGTGACGATCAAGACGCCGTCGGCGCGCGCCAAATCGTTCTTGAAGCGCACCACCTCGGGCGGCAGATTGCCCTCATTGTCCTGGTTGTACATCGGCAGATCGTCGATGCGGGCGAAGCTCGCGTCGAATTTGCCGGCGCCAAGGCGGACCAGCGCCTGGGCCAGTTTGCGGTTGATGGACTCTTGGCGGTTGCTGCCGACGATTACGGCGATGCGAGGCAATTGCACAGGATTGAGCATGGTTGAATCCCCTAGTGACAAGTCGTAACTAGGGGCAAATAGGTGACCCAGCCGGGCCGCCAAGAAGGCACAGCCATGAAACCTAGATACAGGCATTTGCCCTCAGACTGCCGCGCGGTCAGCGAGGTGCTGGCGCGCGTTGGCGACAAGTGGTCGGTTTTGGTGGTGACGCGGCTCGGCGGCGGGCCTTTGCGCTTTAACGAATTGCGCCGTTCGATCGGCGGCATTTCCCAGCGCATGCTGACGCTGACACTGCGCGGGCTCGAACGCGACGGTTTGATTACCCGGACCGTTTTCCCCACCGTCCCGCCGCGGGTCGAATATGCCTTGACCGCGCTTGGGCGCGATTTGTTGCAGCCGGTGTCGGGCTTGAGCGACTGGGCGTTGCGCAACCAGGCCAAGATCGCCCGCGCCCGCGACCAGTTCGACAGCACGGAAAAAAGAGCCGTTACGCCGGCGCGGCGCGAGGCGCGCCACGGCGGGCTTGTCGCGGCGGCGAGCAGAAATTAGAAGCAGCACCTGCCTGTTTATCTTTGTCCATTATCTTGGCCGCAGAGGGTGAGAAAAAATGCGTGTTTATTACGATCGCGACGCCGACCTGAATCTGATCAAAGGCAAGAAGATCGCCATCATCGGCTATGGCAGCCAGGGCCAGGCCCATGCGCTCAACCTGCGCGATTCCGGCGTCAAGGACGTCGCCGTGGCGCTGCGCAAGACCTCGCAAGGGGTCAAGAAAGCGCAAGGCGAGAAGCTTCCGGTCATGGAAGTCGCGGAAGCGGCGAAATGGGCCGACGTGATGATGATGCTCACGCCCGACGAATTGCAGGCCGACATCTATTCCAATCACCTGCACGGCAATATGAAACAGGGCGCGGCGCTGATGTTCGCCCACGGGCTCAACATCCATTTCAACCTGATCGAGCCGCGGGCCGACCTCGACGTAATGATGATCGCGCCCAAGGGCCCGGGCCACACCGTGCGCTCGGACTATCAGCGCGGCGCCGGGGTACCGTGCCTGCTTGCCATTCACCGCGACGTCTCCGGCAACGCCCACGATCTCTGCCTGTCCTATGGCGCCGCGATCGGCGGCGGCCGCGCTGGCATTATCGAGACGAGCTTCCGCGAAGAATGCGAGACCGATCTGTTCGGCGAACAGTCGGTGCTGTGCGGCGGTCTAGTCGAGCTGATGAAGGCAGGCTACGAGACGCTGGTGGAAGCCGGTTACGCGCCGGAAATGGCCTATTTCGAATGCGTGCACGAGGTGAAGCTGATCGTCGACCTCATCTACGAGGGCGGCATCGCCACCATGAACTACTCGGTGTCGAATACCGCCGAATACGGCGAATATGTCTCCGGCCCGCGCGTGGTCGACGACAAGACGCGCGCCGAGATGAAACGCATTCTCGGCGACATCCAATCAGGAAAATTCGTCAAGGAATGGATGCTGGAAAACAAGGTCAATCAGACCTCATTCAAAGCGATGCGCGCCAAATGCGCCGCCCACCCGATCGAACAGGTCGGCGCCAAGCTCCGCGAGATGATGCCGTGGATCAAGGACCGCGCGCTGGTGGACAAGACCAAGAACTGAGCCATGGCATTTTGAGCAACACGGGCCCGCAGGGGCGAGCCCTGGTGGGATTAAAGACCGCGCACTGGTGGATAAGACCAAGAACTGATCGCTCGCGCGGCTGATCGCCGCTGCGGTGTACGAAACTCAACCCAAGCGACATCAAAATCCTTGAAATGACAAAATAATTACAGTTTTATGACAGTGCGCCGTGCGCTGGGGGATTGTCGCTAGGGTAGATCATTTCCGGGCACGGGCGCGCCGCCATGCGTGCCCTCATTTTGCGCTTGCGTCACGACGTTACGGCTCTGCCGGCCCGGCACGGGTTGCGCCGGCTGGGCCTGATCGCTGTGCCGCATGTCCTCGCCTTGGCGGCCATGCTGGCGACCGAGTCCAGCATCACCGCGATGGCGGCATTTCTGCTGGCGTGGGGAATCTTCAATTTCGTCGCTATCGCGCTGACGCAGCGGCCGCTGTTCTCCGGCCTCGTCTCGCTCACGCTGATGACGATGCTCGTGCTGCTGTCGCAGCTTAAATATCACGTCCTGATGATGACGGCGAATTTCGTCGATCTGATGATCGTTGATACCGATACGGTCAGCTTTCTATTCACGATCTTCCCGGGTCTCAAAACGATCGTGGCGCTGAGCGTCGCGGCGCTGGTGCCTTTGCTCATATGCGCTTGGCGCTTTGATCGGTTGCGCGCGCGCCGGAGCGTCGCCGCTTTTTCGGCATTCGCTTGTCTCGGCGGCCTTATCGCGCTCGAAACGCATTTTCCGCTTGCGCCGTTCGAAGCCTTCTACGGCGGCAATCTCGTATCCTCTTTCGCCCGCTCCGGCGTCGACGCCATTGCCGAACTGATGACGCATGGGCTGATGCAATCCGATGCCGTTGCCGCGGCGCGCTTGCAGCCCTATTCGAATGAATGCCGGCCTGCCGCGCCGCCGCCGCACATTATTCTCATCCACGACGAATCGAGCTTCGATATCCGCACGGCGCCGGGCATCAAGGTGCCGCGCGACTAT
>JBKPIZ010000121.1:0-20278 GCA_046730495.1 Pseudomonadota bacterium | reverse complement strand
GGAAAGAAGGTGGCTTTGCCGAGACAGTACGCGTGGTGTTTCACGCCCTGATCATCGCGCTGGTCATCCGCACGTTTCTATTTCAGCCGTTCAACATTCCGTCCGGTTCGATGATTCCGACCCTTCTGGTGGGCGATTATTTGTTCGTGTCCAAATACTCCTACGGCTACACACACTATTCCTTCCCATTTTCGCCGCCCATCTTTTCCGGTCGCGTCTTCGGCTCGCAGCCGCAACGGGGCGACGTCGTCGTCTTCCGGCTGCCGAAAGATGATTCGGTCGACTACATCAAACGCGTCATCGGTCTGCCTGGCGACCGCATCCAAATGATTGACGGTGTGCTGAACATCAATGGCGTTCCGGTCCCGCGGCAACGCGTCGAAGACATGGTGACGGATGAGGACGGTGTCGTACAGCGGGTCAAGCAATATCGCGAGACTTTGCCGAACGGCGTCAGCTACAACACATGGGATCTGACCGATAACGGCTTCTACGACAACACCCCGGTCTATACCGTCCCGCCGGGCGATTTTTTCATGATGGGCGACAACCGCGATAATTCGACCGACAGCCGCGTGCTCAGTCAAGTCGGCTATGTGCCGGCCGAAAATATCATCGGCAAGGCGCAGATCATTTTCTTCTCGATCCGCGACGACACCCACGCCTGGGAGGTTTGGCGCTGGCCCTGGTCGGTTCGCTGGAGCCGCCTGTTCACACTGGTGCGATGAGCGGCCGCCGCAAACGTAAATCCCCTGTAATTCGCGAAACGGCGGCCGACGATTCCGCTACGCCCGCTGTACCCACAGCACCTGTGGCATCTGCTACGCCCGCTGCTCGGGCCGATCGGAGCAAAGCATCGCGCCGCCGCAAGCACGCCGCCACGGTTCTCGAACAGCGGATCGGTTATCACTTCACTGACCCGGCCCAACTCGATAATGCGCTCACGCACATTTCTGCGCTTCGTGGCGCGCGAAACCGCGCGGGCAGCTATCAAAGACTGGAATTTCTCGGCGATCACGTGCTCGGGCTCGTGATTTCCGACATGCTGTACCGCGCCTTTCCGAAAGCCGACGAAGGCGAACTGTCGCGCCGTTTGGCCGATCTGGTGCGCAAAGAGACCTGCACCGAGATCGCGCGCAGCATCGATCTGGGCGCTGCCATCCGGATCGGCTCCTCGGAGGCTAACGCCGGCGCGCGCACGCGGCCGGCGATTCTGGCGGATGTTTGCGAAGCCGTGATCGGGGCGGTTTATCTCGACGGCGGCTATAGAGCCGCCGAGCAGCTGGTGGAACGGCTATGGGAAGTCCGCCTGCGCGCGACCGCTCAGCCGCTACGCGATCCCAAGACCGTTTTACAGGAATGGGCGCAGGCGCGCGGCTTGCCGACGCCTGCCTATCGCGAGATCGCCAGATCGGGGCCGGATCACAATCCGGAATTCCGCGTGGCGGTGCAGCTTCCGGCCTTCGCGCCAGCGGAGGGGCTCGGACGGTCCAAACGCGCCGCCGAACAGGCCGCCGCCGCCGCCATGCTGGCGCGCGAGGGTGTTGAACCGGCGCGCCGCAATGGCTGAACCGGCGCAAGAAGCGGAAGTCGAGCACGTCGAACATCGCTGCGGGTTCGTGGCATTGATCGGCGCCCCGAATGTCGGAAAATCCACGCTGATCAACGCACTGGTCGGCGCCAAAATCTCGATCGTTACGCCCAAGGTGCAAACCACCCGCACGCTCATTCGCGGCATCGCCATCGCCGACGGCGCGCAACTGATCTTCGTCGACACGCCCGGCATCTTTTCACCGCGGCGGCGGCTGGACCGCGCCATGGTCGGCAGCGCTTTAGCCAGCACGCTTGACGCCGATCTGGTTGTTGTCGTCATCGACGCGCGCCGCGGCGTGATGGATGACGACGAGAGGATTCTGCACGAGCTCGCCGATCTTCGCGCGCCAAAAATCCTGGTTCTGAACAAAATCGATCTGGTCGACAAGCCGGCCTTGCTGACATTGACGCGCAAGCTCAACGAGTCTGCCAATTTCGCGGCGACCTTCATGATATCGGCGCTGTCGGGCGACGGTGTCGCCGACTTAAAACACTGGCTTGCGGCGAATGTGCCGGCGGGGCCGTGGCTTTATCCGCACGATCAGATTTCGGACGCGCCGCTGCGTCAGTTGGCGGCGGAGATTACCCGGGAGAAGCTCTATCTGCGCCTGCACCAGGAGCTGCCATATCAGTCCACCGTGGAGACCGAAGTTTGGAAGGAGCTCAAGGACGGCTCGGTGCGCATTGAGCAGACCGTCTATGTCACCCGCGACAGCCAACGCAAGATCGTGCTCGGCAAGGGCGGTCAGACCATCAAGGCGATCGGCGCTGCGGCGCGCGCCGAGATCGCCGCGGCGATCGAGCAACCCGTGCATCTTTTTCTTCACGTCAAAGTGCGGGAAGGTTGGATCGACGATCCAGAGCGCTACCGCGCGATGGGTCTGGAGTTTCCGAACGAATAAAGCGCCGCTTTGCCCGATGCTGCGCGCATGCGCAAAATATATAAATACGCGCCATGGAATGGATCGACGAAGGCATCGTACTCGGCGTCAAGCGCCACGGCGAAACGAGCATCATCCTTGAATTGATGACCCGCGCCCATGGGCGCCATCTCGGGCTGGTGCGCGGCGGCTCGGGCCCACGGCTGCGCGGCATCTTGCAGCCCGGCAACGCCGTGCGCGCGACTTGGCGGGCGCGGCTCGACGAACATCTCGGGCTTTACCTCGTCGAGGCGGCCAATCTGCGCGCCGCCGGTTTTTTGGACAAGGCGCATGCGCTGCATGGGGTCACCCATCTTGCCGCCTTGTGCCGGCTCCTTGCCGAACGCGAGCCGCATGCCGGCATTTACGACGCCTTGCAGGCGATCCTGGACCGGCTCGAGGACGCACAAGCCGTCGCGCCAATGACTGCGCGCTTTGAGCTCGACTTCCTCGCTGAACTTGGGTTCGGGCTTGATCTGGCAGCCTGCGCCGCGACCGGCGCGCAGGACGAGCTCGTCTTCGTATCGCCGCGCTCGGGCCGGGCGGTGTCGCGCGCCGCCGGTGAACCTTATCGCGACAAGCTGATGCGGCTTCCGGTCTTCCTGCGCCAAGACGGTGCGCCGGCGTCGCCGGGCGATCTAGCCGATGCCTTCATGCTCACCGGCTTTTTCCTGGACCGCCACGCCTTCGCGCCGCGCGGGCTCTCGCTGCCGCAGGCCCGCGCCCAGTTCGTCAGTGCGCTGACGCGTGAAGGCCGGGAGTGAAGGGCGGGGGAGTAACGGGCGGGCTACCAGCGCCGCCAAGGGCTGTCCCACCCCCACCACGGACGATGCCAACCCCACCAATAATGGCGACGCCATGCCCGATAGGGAGAGGCGCGGTCATATCCCCAATCGCCCGGCCGCCAATAACAGGTCCAGGGATCGCAAACGAGGACGGTGTGTTCAAACGCACCTCCGGCGCCTTTGGCGAGCCCCAACTGGCCCGGTGTCGCGGCGGGCATGGCGTTCGCCGCTGGCGCCGCAACCGCAAGTCCGGCCGCGATTGCGGCGGCAGCCGCTAGGGTCGAGTTACGCATGCCTTCCTCCCCTATTTCTGGACAATCGATGCGTGCATCCGGATTCGCACCTATCCTAACGCGCGAGTGGCGCGAATCGACGGCGGCAAAGCCGGGGGCAAAAAGGGTCGCCTCGCCGCCCTTCGTCCCTTGTTCGGCGGGGGCAAGCGGGGTAGCGCTGGTGAGCAATGAATAAGAAGGTGATTCCTCCCGAGCCGAGTTCGGTGCATGAGGTCCCGCTGCGCGAGGCGCTTGAAGAGCGTTATCTCGCTTATGCGCTTTCGACCATCATGCACCGCGCGCTTCCAGATGCGCGTGACGGGCTCAAGCCTGTCCATCGGCGCATCCTCTATGGCATGCGACTTCTGCGCCTCGATCCGGGCGCGCAATTCAAAAAATCGGCCAAGATCGTCGGCGACGTCATGGGCAATTTCCATCCCCATGGCGACCAGGCAATCTACGACGCGCTGGTGCGTCTGGCGCAAGACTTTTCCTCGCGCTATCCGCTGGTCGACGGCCAGGGCAATTTCGGCAATATCGATGGCGATAATGCCGCCGCTTATCGCTACACCGAAGCACGGCTGACAGAGGTCGCCCGCCTTCTGCTCGACGGCATCGACGAGGACGCAGTCGATTTCCGCCCGAACTACGACGGCGTGACCCATGAGCCGGCGGTTTTGCCGGCGGCGTTCCCCAATCTTTTGGCCAACGGCGCGCAAGGCATAGCGGTCGGTATGGCGACCTCCATTCCCCCGCACAATGTCGCCGAGTTGTGCGACGCGGCGCTGTATTTGATCGAACAGCCCAAAGCACGCACGCGAACGCTGCTCAAATACCTCCTTGGCCCGGATTTCCCGACCGGCGGCCTCGTCGTTGATCCACCTGAGGTGATCGCCGAGGCCTATGCAACCGGCCGCGGCTCGTTCCGCCTGCGCGCGCGCTGGAAGACCGAGGAAACCGGCCGCGGCACTTATCAGATCGTGGTCACCGAAATCCCGTGGCAGGTGCAGAAGATGCGGCTCGTCGAGCGCATCGCCGAGCTCATCAATGAGCGCAAGCTGCCGCCGCTAGCCGACATGCGCGATGAATCGGCCGAGGACGTCAGACTGGTTTTCGAGCCGCGATCGCGCTCGGTCGATCCGGCGCTGTTGATGGAAAGCCTGTTCAAACTCACCGAGCTCGAAACCCGCGTGCCGCTGAACATGAATGTTCTCCTTCGCGGCCGCATTCCCAAAGTGGTGGGGCTCGCTGAAGCTTTAAGCGAATGGCTGGCGCACCGCCGCGAGGTTCTCTTAAGGCGCTCGCGCCATCGCCTGGCCGAAATCGAACACCGGCTCGAAGTGTTGGGCGGCTATCTCGTCGCCTATCTCAACCTCGACAAGGTCATCAAAATCATCCGCAAGGAAGACGAGCCAAAACCTGTATTGATGAAGAGTTTCAAATTGTCCGAGGTTCAGGCGGACGCCGTTCTCAACATGCGGCTGCGCAATTTGCGCCGCTTGGAAGAGATGGAAATCCGCCAGGAGGACAAGACGCTCCGCGTGGAGAAGAAGTCGATCGAGGGTTTGTTGCGCTCCGAAAAGCAGCAATGGAAGAAAATCGGCGACGAAGTGCGCGCGGTCCGCGACCGGTTTGGACCGAAGACGCCGCTCGGCAAGCGCCGAACCGGCTTTGCCCAGGCCCCCGCCCTTGATGGGGCGGCAATCGAACAGGCTTTGGTCGAGCGCGAGCCGGTGACCGTCGTAGTGTCGGACAAAGGCTGGATTCGCGCCTTGCGCGGCCAGGTCGCCGACCTCTCGGGATTGTCGTTCAAAGCCGACGATAGTCTCAAGCTCGCGTTCTTCGCCGAAACCACCTCGAAGCTTTTGGTCTTCGCCACCAATGGCCGCTTCTACACGATCGAGGCGGCGAAGCTGCCGGGCGGTCGCGGCCATGGCGAGCCGATCCGGCTGTTCATCGATCTCGAACAGGAAGGCGACATTGTCTCGGTCTTTCGCTACCAGGGCGGCCGCAAGCTGCTCGTCGGCAGCCTCCAGGGCAGGGGCTTCGTTGCTCCGGAGGACGAGTGTGTAGCCAATACCCGCAAAGGCAAGCAGGTTCTCAATGTCAAAACGCCCGATGCGGCGCGCGCCGTGACGCCGGTCGAGGGCGATCTCGTCGCCACGATCGGCGAGAACCGTAAAATGGTGATCTTCCCGATCGAGCAAGTTCCGGAAATGACGCGCGGCCGCGGCGTGCGCTTGCAACGCTACAGGGATGGCGGCTTGTCCGACGTCAAGACGTTCGAGGTCGAGAAAGGCCTGAGCTGGGCCGATTCCGCCGGCCGGATTTTCAATCTCTCGCTCAAGGAGCTCGCCGATTGGCGCGGCAATCGCGCCGATGCCGGCCGTCTTGGGCCCAAGGGTTTTCCGAAAACCAACATGTTCGGCAATACCGAAGGCCGGGCCGTGAACGGCAATGGCGAGCGTAGCGAGTGATCGTCCGGGCGGGTTACGACCGGCTTCGATAGTTCGCCCATTCTGCAAGAAAAGCCCGCTATTATCTTAAGCCGCCGGGAATATCGGCTCCGTGCGGCCGGTCTTTTCGGCAGGCGAGGTTGCAAGCCAGCACGATGAGCGGACAACTGACGATCCCGAATTTACGGATGTGGCGGGCCCGGCTCCGGCTGATCAGTGCGCTGATCATGCTCGCCTTCATCATCTGTCACCTCACCGCGCACTGGTTTTTGCTGGTTTCGGTCGATCAAGCGGCGCCGGTCCTGACCGCGCTGATGTATCCGTGGCGGACCGGGGTAGGCACGGCAATCCTCATTACCGCTTTTGTCGTCCACTACTGCAATGCGTTGTGGTCGATTTACATTCGCCGTTCGTTGCGGCTGAACCGGTGGGAACTCAGTCAGCTTGGGCTCGGCCTGTGCATTCCCATTCTCCTGATGGTTCACGTGGTGGGGACGCGCATCGCCGAATCTACGCTTGGCGTCAGCCCCGGCTACGACAACGTCTTCATCGGCCAGTGGCTGCATCGGCCCTGGCTCGCCGCGGTGCAAATGACGGCGCTGCTCGCGGTGTGGATCCACGCCTGCATCGGCATTCATTACTGGCTGCGGACAAAACGCTGGTATCCGACCTGGCGGCCGGCATTGTTTATCTACGGGCTGCTTCTGCCGACATTGGCGCTGGCTGGCTATGTCAGCGGCGGCAATCAAGTGCTTCGCGAAGCCGACGACGATCCGGATTTTGTAAAAACCGCCGCGCAAGAAGCCCATGTCACGCCGCAAGTGGCGCAGGAAGCTGACCAAATAGCCCGCATTGGCTTTGCCTTTGCCTTCGGCTTCACCGTGTTACCGTTCGCCGCGCGCGGCGTGCGCGAACTTTACTACCGCCGCCGCAAACCACCCGCATTGACCCACGCCAGTGGACACAGCATGCCGATCCTGCCCGGCGCCACGGTGCTCGAAACGCTGCGCGCCAACGGCATCCCTCACGCATCGGTGTGTGGCGGCCGTGCCCGTTGCACCACCTGCCGGGTCGTGGTGACCAAGGGGCTCGAGCAATTGCCTGAACCAAGCGGATTGGAAGCCAAGGCTTTGGCGCGGATCGGCGCCACGCCGGGCATGCGGCTCGCCTGCCAGATTCGTCCGACCGCCGACATCGCCGTATTGCCGCTGATGCCGGCGGATGCCGGCGCTGCCGACGGCTCGATCCGCGGCGGGCTTGAGGGCAGGGAGCGCCAGATCACCATTCTCTTTACCGATTTGCGCGCCTCCACGACCTTGGCCGAGGGCAAGCTGCCCTACGATGTCTTGTTCATTCTCAACCAGTTTTTCTACGAAATGACGCAGGCACTCGTCACGAGCAACGGACACTATTCGCAGTTCACCGGCGATGGGCTGATGGCGCTGTATGGACTTTATAGCGCTGATCCAAAGAGCGGACCGGCGGAGGCCGTTCGCGGCGCCCAGCAAATGCTGGAGCGGCTCGATCAACTCAATTACCGGCTGCGCGGTGATCTGCGCGAACCGCTGCGCATCGGCATCGGCATTCACTTCAGCGAAGCGATCGTCGGGGCCATGGGGCCGCCGCGCTCGCAGGTCATTACCGCGATCGGCGATGCCGTGAATACCTGCGCGCGGCTCGAGAGCCTGACCAAGGAATACGGCTGTGCCGTCGTGATTTCACGCCAGGCCGCAGAGGCCGCAGGCTTAAGCCTCGATGCTAAGGAATTGCACGAAGCGCCGGTGAAAGGCCGGCGCGAGCCGGTGCAGTTTTATGCGCTCAAGACGCTTGCTGACCTGCAGAGCTAGATTTCGGAGGTTGTTGCGCCGCCGTGCGGGTCACGGACTAGCGACGTGCCAAACTTTATTGACGCCGTCCCCGTTGGCGTCACCGGGTTTATTGTCCATGGCCCAGGTATAGAGCGGTTTGCCCTTGTAGGCCCATTGTTTGCGGCCGTCGTCGCGGGTGATGAAAGAAAAACTTCCTGAGGCCTGCGCATCGGTGTCGGCAATCAAGGGCAGCCAGCTGACGGCGCATTGGCCATTGCAATTCGATTTGCCACTGCCATCGCGATCGAACACGTAGAGCGTCATGCCATTGAGGTCGACAAGGGCTTTGCCCTTAACCGTCTCGCCGCTGGTTGGCGCCACGGTTTGCGCCAGCGCCGAGAGCGCGACAAGACAGGCGATGCCGCTGGCAACAGCGGCGCCAAAAGCGGCGATCGGAATCCGCATCGATTCTCCTGTTTCCGCAGCACGCGAAATTATTCGACGCGCATCCAACCTTCCGGCATCAGCCGCTCCTGCGGCAGAAAGCGGCTCTTGTAATCCATTTTGCGTGAACCGCGGACCCAATAGCCCAAATAGACATAGGCGAGGCCCATGCTTTGCGCCCGCGCAATATGGTCCATGACCATATAGGTGCCGAGCGAACGCGCCGCTTCGTCCGGTTCGAAGAAGGAATAGACCATGGATAATCCATCGCCGAGCACGTCGGTGAGCGCGATGGCAACAAGTTCGCCGGCCGCGCGCTTGCCGGGGGGTGCATCCGGGTCCTTCCGGCGATACTCGATGATGCGGGTTTCGATGTGGCTGTCTTCGACCATCATCGCGTAATCGAGCACGGTCATGTCGGCCATGCCGCCGTCGCGATGCCTGGAATCGAGATAGCCGCGAAAGATCGCGTATTGCTCGGAGGTCGGAACGGCGATGCGCATTTCGCCGGCGATGTCGGCGTTGCGCCGCATGATCCGGCGCATGCTCGGGGTCGGGCGAAAATCCTTGGCGACGACGCGCACCGAAACGCAGGCGCGGCAGCCCTCGCAGGCCGGCCGGTAGGCGATGGATTGGCTGCGGCGGAAGCCGCCTTGGGTCAGGATATTGTTGAGTTCGCTGGCGCGCTCGCCGACGAGATGGGTAAAGACCTTCCGTTCCTCCTTGCCGGCGAGATAGGGGCACGGCGACGGCGCGGTGAGATAGAATTGCGGGGTATCGCGCGAATGCTGGGTCACGGGAACTACCGGTTCTCGCCGGAGGGCGAGTCTACAGGATCGCCCGGTCGCGTTGCTCCGTCAAAGGCCATTTGCCGGTCAGCCCGCGGCACGCGCCCGCAGCGTAACCGCCCGGCTTTGCGCGTTAATCAGCACGGTACCGACCAGAATATCGTGTAAAAGCCGGCGCCGAGGGTTAAGGAATCCGACCAGAAGGATAAAGGGGGTAAGCACGCTCACGCTGATCCAAAACACCACGGCATGAACCGCGCCGAGCACAAAATAGGCCGGCGCGCCGTACCAGGTCCGCATCTCGATTTCCATGGCGCGCATGCCAATTGTGGCCGAGGCGGGGCTGCCCAGCGTAAAGCCGTAATAGGCCAGCGCCCAAATGACCGATATCGGCGATAATAGCCAGAACAACAGCCAGCCCAGTCCGAACGTGACCAGCCCGAAGACAAAGATAAAGGCCGACGCCGCGACCAGCGGAACGGCGATGATAACGACATCGATGATGAAGGCCACGATTCGGCGCGCCAGCACACCCTCGAACAATTCCGGATTTGCGGCAGGGTCATAGGCATGCGGCTTGAAGTCGAACGACCTGCCACTCCGACCGGGATCTGTATTTGGGCCAGAATCCGTCATCGTCAGCCGGGCATTATAATATTGGCACCATGATCGAACAACGATTGAAGATGACGCTGGCCGATGTCGAGGCCGCGCGTGCGACGATCTCCGGCCATGTGTTGCGCACGCCGATGCTGGCGGCGCCGCCGCTTTCAGCGCTGACCGGCGCGCAAGTTTACGTCAAATATGAGAATTTACAGGTCACCAATTCGTTTAAGGAACGTGGAGCCTGCATAAAGCTCGCGGCACTCGACGAGAGCGAGCGCCGCCGCGGCGTGATTGCGATGTCCGCGGGCAATCATGCCCAGGCGGTCGCCTACCATGCGCGGCGTCTCGGCATACCGGCTACGATCGTGATGCCGATAACGACGCCGTTTGTGAAAATCAAAGCAACGCAGATGCTCGGCGCCGAAGTGGTGCTCTCCGGCGAGACTCTTTCGGAAGCGCAAATGCGGGCGGAGACGCTCGCCACCGAGCGCAAGCTGGTCTGGGTTCATCCGTACAACGATGCTCACATTATCGCCGGACAAGGCACCATCGCGCTGGAAATGCTCGAAGAGGTTCCCGACCTCGATGTGCTGATCGTGCCGATCGGCGGCGGCGGGCTGATTGCGGGCAACGCCATTGCCGCGCATGCGATACGGCCGGCCATCGAAATATTCGGCGTCGAATGTTCGCTCTATCCGTCGATGTGGAATGCCGTTCACGGCGAGAAGCGGCCGTGCGGCGGCGCCACGCTTGCCGAAGGCATTGCAGTGAGCCAGGCCGGCAAACTCGCCTTGCCGGTGATCCGCGAACTCGTCCGCGAGATCATTCTGGTTGACGAGCCGATGATCGAGCGTGCCGTCAACGACTTTCTTACCTTGCAGAAGACAATGGCCGAAGGCGCCGGCGCGGCCGGGCTTGCCGCCATGCTGGCGAAACCGGGGCGCTTTGCCGGGCGCAAAGTCGGCCTGATCCTCTGCGGCGGCAATATCGATCCCCGCATTCTGGCCTCGATCATGGTGCGGCAACTGGAGCGCGAGGCGCGAATCGTCTCATTTCGCCTTACGATTCCGGATCGGCCGGGGATTTTGGGCCAGATCGCGAGCCGGCTCGGTGAATTTGGCGCCAATATTCTGGCCGTCGACCACCACCGGCTGTTCCTCGACGTGCCCGCCAAGGGCGCCAAGCTCGATGTCACGATGGAAACCCGCGATGCCGCCCATGCCGAGCAGATCTTCCAGGCACTTGCGGCGGACGGCTATGAACCGGTGCGCATGGAAAGCGGCGCTGTCTTGCAGTGAGTGATCGGCCGGGCGCTAAAGCATGATCCCGAAAAGGTGGACGCCGGTTTTCCGAAAAGATCATGCCCTAAGCCAACAATACCAAGTCAACCTAAAATCATTTCGCTTTAGCGGTCGCTATCGAGTCCCGGCCGGTAACCGTAAGCGGGCTCGATCGCCGTATTGGCCGCTTCGGCGGGAGCGGTCGCCGGGCGGGCGCGCGGCAGCGGCACCGGACCGGTGGCGGCTGGACCGCTTGCAGCCGCGGCCACGGCGAAAGTGCCCGGCCGTTGCCGCGGCGTGGGTATCGGTCCACGAAGTGGCTCTTGCGCGGGGAGGACCTCGGTAGCTGCCGCGCGCGCCGGCGGTGCGGGCGCTGGAGGAGGCGGAAGCCGCGGCGCGGCGAAGTCCGGCGGGCTGTTCGTGTTCGGATTAGGCCAGACCGCGATCCGAGGAGTTCGGCGTGCCGGTCGAAGCGGTATTGTCATTCGATCGAGGTGCCAGGGATGGTCTTGGCGCCGGCAGAGCGGGCAGGGTGCTGCCTGTCGATATGTGCCCGGTTGCCGTGGTGGCGAGCACAGACGAGGGCGTCTGCGTTGGTGCAGTGCGCGGCCGGCGATGCGCTCGCGTCCGGCGGCGAGGCAAGCTTGGCAAGCCCGTTCCTGTTCTCGGGGCTTGTTGCATCGCTCGCCGAAGCCCTGTCGACGCGCTGCGGCGCCGATTGATCGGCCGCAGATGGAGCCGGACTGGGTGGTGAAGATGAGATCGCCGGGATGCGCGCGGGCATGTTGGCAGACGCGACGTGCTCGAGCGTCGGCACTTTCGGCCGCGCAACGTAGCTGCCGACGAAGGTTGTAATCGTCCACATCATCACGGAAACGGCGATAATGACGGCGGCGAGAATGATGACGCGCTGCAAGACCGGCGTGTAAAGCCGGATATTCTCGTCATTGTAGTCATCGTCGTATTCGCGCATCACATCCGCCCCAGATTCTCTTTAGCGGACGGGGGTGGTTTACGGCGCTTTCGGGCGCGCTTATCTGGCGGCTTCGCCATCCTACGGCGAAATCGCCATTGCGCCTCTCGCGGCGTTGTATGCGCCGGCCTTCTTTAGTTTCTCCGCAACCCTTGCGGCAAAATACGTGAGCACCCCATCCGCCCCGGCCCGCTTAAAGGCAATCAGGCTCTCCATCATCGCCTTATCGCCGTCCAGCCAGCCGTTTCCCTCAGCAGCCATGATCATCGCATATTCCCCAGACACTTGATAGGCGAAGGTCGGCATCCCGAACGCGTCTTTCACACGCTGCAGAACGTCGAGATAGGGCAGGCCGGGCTTCACCATCACCATGTCGGCGCCGTCGGCGATATCGAGTTCCACCTCGCGTAAAGCCTCGTCGGTGTTGGCCGGATCCATCTGGTAGGTGCGCTTATCGCCGATCAGTGTCGCGTTTGAGCCGACCGCATCGCGAAACGGGCCATAAAATGCGGAGGCATATTTCGCTGCGTAAGCCATGATCGCAACGTCGGCGAAGCCGGCGGCATCGAGTCCGCCGCGAATGGCGCCGACGCGGCCGTCCATCATGTCAGACGGCGCGATGATGTCGCAGCCCGCTTCCGCCTCGACGAGCGCTTGCCGCACCAGAACGGCGACGGTCTCGTCATTGAGAATCACGCCGTCGCGCAACAGGCCGTCGTGGCCGTGGCTGGTATAGGGATCGAGCGCCACATCGCACAACACGCCGATTTCCGGCACCTCTTTCTTGATAGCGCGAATGGCGCGGCAAACGAGATTGTCGGGATTAAGCGCTTCCGAGCCGGAATCGTCGCGTCTGTCGGGATCGGTATAGGGAAACAAAGCCACGCAAGGAATTTCAAGCTTAGCCGCCCGTTCGGCGGCGCGAACCGCTTGGTCGACCGAAAGGCGCTCCACGTCCGGCATCGACTCGACCGGTGCACGGACATTCATTCCATCGACGATGAACAACGGCCAGATCAGGTCGTTGGCGTTAAGCACGTTTTCGCGCACCATGCGGCGCGACCATTCGCTCCGCCGGTTGCGGCGCAGGCGTACCGGCAGATCGAGTCGCTCGGTCTTGATTTCGGCCGGCGCCGGCGCAAACCGGCTCCTTTCGAGCGGACGGCCGAATTTGATCGCCATGAGAGGTCTCCTTGGCACCTCTTTTATCCCGTCCGAGACCGATCTGCCACTGAGCGCAACGCACGGGTTTGAGGCCAATTCCCGGGCTTTGACGCGCTCCCAAAGTGCCCGTATCGATCTCTGCCGGCCCGTTCGCCATCAATCCGCCCCTTGATCCCGCAAAGCAAGGAACATGACCGACCAACCGCAACGCCGGCCGACGAGGCCCAGCGATCTGCTCGAACCGGTGCGGCTGGCCAAGGTCGTGCGGGGGACCTGGACCGATTATCTGGTCCTGTTTCTCCGCCTCATGGCGGGGGTGTCGCTCATCAAGGGGCTTTATCATTGGGTCCAGGTCTGCGGCATCGGCGCGGGCCCCGGGCAAGGCTTTGAAGGGCACACGGTCGCTTGGCAAACCACGACGGTGTTTTTCGCGGTGCTCGACTTGGTGGCGGCGGTGGGGCTGTGGCTCGCCGCAGCCTGGGGCGCAGTCCTCTGGCTGGCCGCCGTGGTGTCAATGTCGGCAGTGGAGGTCTTTTTTCCGCAGGTCTATGGCGGCAGCCTGTTCGTGGTTTTTGTCGAGACGACGCTGCTCGGCATTTATCTGTTTCTCGCGATCGCTTCGGCGCGCGAACGGGCGAGGTGACCAGCTATCAGGCACCAGTGATCAGGTATCAGGAATTCAGGCGTCAGGATTTTGATGCCTGATACCTGATTGCTGATCCCTGGCGCGTAGCGCTGCCCGGATCCGCTGCGGGGTCGCCGGCATTTCGTCGATCGAGACCGCAAAGGGCGAAAGCGCATCGTTGACGGCATTGAGAATCGCGGCAGGCGCGCCGATCGCGCCGCCCTCGCCGAGGCCTTTGGCGCCGGTGAGCGAGCTCGCCGCCGGCGTTTCGAGGTGCTGCAATTCGATCGGCGGAACTTCACGCGCGGTCGGCGGCAAATAATCGGCCAGCGTCGCGGTCAACACGTTGCCGAGCGCATCGTAGACGATCTCTTCCAAGAGCGCGTTGCCGACGCCTTGAGCGATGCCGCCGTGCACCTGGCCGTCCGCGATCAGCGGATTGATGATACGGCCGGCATCCTCGACGGCAACAAAGCGCTCGAGCCGGACGCCTCCGGTCTCCACGTCAACGTCGACCAGGGCGACGTGACAGGCATTGGAGAAAGTGCCGGGCGGATCGTAATGCGCGCTCTCGGCAAGTCCCGGACTGAGATCTTTGAAGCGATACGACTGATGGTAGGCCGCGCGCGCCAGCACCGCGATGGATACGCTCCGATCCGTGCCGGTAACGCGCGCCTGACCATCTTCGAGCACGATGTCGTCGCGCGAGGCCTCCAGCAGATCGCCGGCAATGGCGCGCAGTTTTTCGCGCATCTTGCGCGCCGCGAGCGTCGCGGCACCGCCACTGATGACGAGTGACCGGCTGGCGAATGTCCCCCAGCCATAGGGTGTGCGGTCGGTATCGCCGTGGACCACCCGCACATTCGTCGGCAGAACGCCGATCGTGTCGGCGACAAGCTGCGCCAGCGTCGTTGCCAGGCCCTGGCCGTGCGGGCTCGCGCCGATGCGCGCCTCGACCTGGCCCGACGGATCCATCACGATCTCCACGGTTTCCCAGCCTGGGGTGATCGCCATGCCGCGGGCGGCAAAAGCCCGGCTGCCATAGCCGGTGCGCTCGGAGAAGCTTGCAAATCCAACTCCCAGAAACCGGCCGTGCGCGCGAGCGTCACGCTGACGCGTGCGAAATCGCGGCAAATCGATTGCGGCCGCGGCGATCTCCAGCGTCTCCACATAGCTGCCCTCGTCGAACACCAATCCCGTCGCCGACGTGTAGGGAAAGCGGCGGATGAGGTTGCGCTTGCGAATCTCGACCGGACTGATGCCGAACGCCGCAGCGGCTTTGTCCATCAGCCGTTCGAGCGCAAGGGTAATGACCGGCCGCGATACGCCGCGATAGGGCGCCACGGTGCAGGTGTGCGTTGTGATCGCGCGCGCGCGACAGGAATAGGCGCCAAGATCGTAAGGGCCGGGCAACTCCGCCATCGCCATCAGCGGTTCGACGCCGCAGGTCGTCGGAAAACACGAATAAGCGCCGACATTGGCAACGACATCCGCCGCTAGTGCAACGAGCTTGCCGGTGGCGTCGAATGCGCCGTCCAGTTCGATACGCTGATCGCGGCTGTGAAAAGCCGCGATCAGATTTTCGCGGCGGTCCTCGATCCAGGCGACGCTGCTGCCAAGCTTGCGCGCGAGCCAGACCAAAACCACGTATTCGGCGGCGAGCGACATTTTTTGGCCGAAGCCGCCGCCGACATCCGGTGCGATCACACGCAGATCGGATTCAGGAAAGCCGAGAATGTCGGCAATGGCAGTGCGGGTGAGGTGCGGCATTTGCGTGGTGCAGGTCAATGTCGTGCGGCCCGACGCGGAATCGAAGCGCGCATGCGCCGCACGCGCCTCAAGCGGTGTCGCGTTTTGGCGATGCGACTGCGCAGCGAGCCGAATGCGCCGGTGCGCTTTGGCTGCCGTCTCGTCGAAACCCGCGGTCGTAAATTGCGCGTCGACAACGAGATTGCCGGCCGCATGAACGGCCGGCGCATCCGGCTGCAATGCCGCATGTGTGTCGCTGACGGCCGGAAGTTCGGCAATCTCGATCTCAACGCGATCCGCGGCATCTTCGGCTTCCGCCGGCGTCGGCGCCAATATCGCCGCGATCGGTTCGCCGACAAAACGCACGACCGCATGCGCGAGAATCGGTTGCTCGATCGGCCGGTAATTGTATTTGTGCAGCATCGGCTTGATCGGCCGCGCGGCAAGATCGGCGGCGCGAACGAGTATGACGCCGTCGGGCGCGTCGATCTTGACAATGCGCCCGGCGGCGACCGGGCTGCGGACGAAACGCACGAAATGGGCTGCGGGAAGATCGGCGGTGAAGCGGCCGCGGCCGCGCACCAGCGCTGGATCCTCCAGACGCCGGATCGCCCGGCCCACCCATGGCATGCCCGAAGTCATGCCCGAGCTCATGCCCGAGTCGGCGGTTGCGTTGGCCGTAGTTGCCTTATCCATGACGGCAACTGTAGCTCGGATCGAACGGCCCGCCCATGTTTGCGCAGCGTTTGCCGCAGCGGGACGATGGCGGTCGAATTCACCGCCGCGAAGGGCTCGCCAGCGGTGGCGCTCATTCTTTACGATAGGCAAAAGAGAAGCCCGATGTGATTGCGCAATGTCGCCAATGAAACTCAAGACCGCGCTGGCGCGGCAATTGCTCATCTACGCGGTGCTGCCGCTGGCCTATGTGGTCACGGGACGGCTTGGGCTCCTGCTCGCCGTGCCGCCCGGCTATGCGACCGCGGTTTTCATACCCGCCGGCATTGCCGTCGACGCGATGTTGATCGCCGGAGCGGCCACGCTGCCCGGAACGTTCGTCGGCTCGCTGCTGCTCAATCTCTGGACCGGCTACGCGATCACGGGCCAACTGAATGCCGTAGATACCGCCGCGGCAGTCGTGATCGCGCTTGCTTCCGCGCTGCAAGCGGCGCTGGGCGGGACTGTGCTTCGCCGCGTGATCGGTTATCCCGCTGCCTTAGATAATCCGCGCGACCTTTTGTTTTTGCTCGTGCTTTCGCCGCTGTTCTGTTTAACAAGCGCGAGCCTCTCATTGGCCGGGATGTGGGCGCTCGGCGCGGTTCAGTCCGGCGATCTGCCGTCGAACTGGATGACGTGGTGGGCCGGCGACACGCTCGGGGTGCTGGTGGCGCTGCCGCTGTTGCTTGTGCTGTTCGCGGAGCCGCGAGACTTATGGCGCGCGCGGATCTCGTCGGTCGCCCTACCGGTTTTGCTGTGCTTTGCGCTTTTCATCGCTATTTTCATCCGTGTTAACAGCTGGGAGTACGACCAGTCGCTCTTTGAATTTCGCCTCCGATCGCAGCAACTCGCCGACACGATGCGGGCGACGCTCGAGGAGCAGCGCGGATTTCTCGAACAGCTCTCGGACTCGTTTGTCGGCCGCCAGCAGCCGGTCACGCGTGGGGAGTTCCGCGAGCTGGTGCAGACCTTGTTGGCGCGATTTCCCATTGTTCAAGCGGTTGAATGGGCGCCATTGGTCAAATCGACGGATCGACCAAATTTCGAGCTTGCTCAGCGCGCCGAAGTCCCAGGATTTGCGATCCGCCAGCGTGCGCAAAATGGCGAATTGCAGCCGGCCGATGACCGGGCTCGTTTCTATCCGGTGACTTATGTCGAACCGCTGACCGGGAACGAGCGCGCACTGGGCTTTGACCTCGCATCGGACGATGCGCGCCGCGTCGCGATTGAATCGTCTATCGTCAACGGAAATCTGACCGCGACTGCGCCGATCCGCCTGGTGCAGGAGAACGGCCGGCAATTGGGCATCTTGTTGGTCGACGCCGTGTCCGGCGGTCCGACCGGCCCCGGTATCGTGCTGGTTGTGCTGCGCATGGGCACATTCGCGTCGGCGCTTATGGACCCGCTGCGATCGACACTTAATCTGCGATTTGCCGATGCTGCGGCGAACGCGCCGTTGTTCGATGAAATTCCCAAATCAGTGTCGACCTTGTTCGCAACCGAATTTAATTTCGGAAATCGTCGCTATGTCATAAGCACAACGCCATCTCCGGCCTACCTCGAGACCCATCGCGGCTGGCAAAGCTGGGCGGTGCTGGCTGCCGGCGCGCTTGGCACTGGCTTAATCGGCGGCTTGCTTCTGCTCGGGACCGGTCACGTTTACCGTTTCGAACAGCTTACCAAAAAGCTGCGCGAGAACGAGCTGTCGTTGCGCGACAAGGAAGCACAGCTCGAAAGCATTCTTTATCGAACGCCATTCATGCTCATCCGTTTGGATCGTGAGCTGCGCTATCGCTTCATCAGCCAGGCTTATTTGGAGATGACCGGCCGCCGACCGGAATTGGTGATCGGCAAACGACTGCCCGATATTTTGGGCGACAAGGATTTTCAAGCGATACGCCCTTACGTCGAGAAAGTTCTGCAAGGTGATCGGGTCGAATTCGAGAGAGAAGTCCATTATCAGGGCGTCGGAACGCGCTTTCTGCATGTCATCTACACACCGGAAAAAGATGACAGCGGAACGGTCACGGGCTGGATCGTTTCCATGCTCGACATTACCGAACGCAAGCGCGCGGAGGAGGAGCAAAAACGCGCGGCGGAAGCCGAGCAAATACTCATTCGCGAACTTCAGCATCGGACCAATAATCTGCTCGCCGTGATTCAGGGGATCGCGCAGAAGACTTTGTCCGGCCCTGGACCGCTTGATGAAGCGAGAAAGATATTTGAGGGACGATTGCTGGCATTGGCGGCCACTTATCGACGATTGACCAAATCGAACTGGAGCGGCGTCAGCTTAAGCGAGATCGTGCATTTGACCTTGGAGCCGTTTGCCGCTCGAACCGAAATTGCCGGCCCCGATTTGATGTTGAGCGCAAAGAATGCGCAGAATTTTTCACTTGCACTGCATGAGCTTGCCACCAATGCCTTGAAGCACGGCGCGCTTTCGAGTGCCGGCGGCAACGTAAACATCGCCTGGACCGTGGCAAGCAATGGCGGCGGCTCGATCCTAAAATTCCGATGGCAAGAGCGCGGTGGTCCTCGCGTAGATGGTCCGGGTCAGCGCGGATTTGGTACCTCGCTGCTCGAGGCGACCTTCCAGACGATCAATTTCGACTACGCGCGCGAAGGTTTTACCTGCGAAATCCAGGTGCCGCTCGGCAAGAATGAGCTTGTAGCCCCGCCGCATCTCTCAGCTTAACGACCAGCGTCAGAACGGCTTTGCGTTGCCGCAAATTCGCGCGTGCAGCCTGTGCAATTGAAGTCCATTTGCACGTTCGCGACGTGCGAATTTGCTCCATCGATTGTGGTCATCTCATTTGCTGGGGAGAACGGATTCTTTTTGCTGCGAGTGGTTCGCCTTGCTGGCATTGTGTGAATCGGCCGTGTGGGGGACCAGTCATCATGAAGAAGACTTGGAAGAACACTTGGAAGAAGACTTGCTTGGTATTGTCGATCTTTATCGTTTCTTCCTATCCAGCCCTCGCGAAGCATCGCCACCATCATCGAGAGCGGCCGACGGCCTCGCATTCACGCCTGAGCTGCGAAACAGTGCGTGCGTATGTTGCCCAAGTAGGTTTGGCGCAGGCTAAAGCGATGGCTCAAGCCGCCGGTATGACCGGGTCGGAGGAACGACAGGCGGCGCAATGCCTCGAGAAGAAGACTTAAGGCTCTAGCGTACGGGTAGGACGCAAACAGGTTTGGGATCGACCGCTTCGTTCGGAGCGTGCGCGCGCCGCTGCGGGCCTGCCATTTCAATATCCAAGAGAGCATTCAAGCCGCTCCATTAAGGCGGCGATTGAACCAATGCGCAGTCCGGAACGGGGCAGCATTTGTGTGACCGTTATCACGGCGCCAGTCCCTATTCGGGCCTAACCTTCCCCAGCAATGGGGGGATAATCACCGTGTCTGAGATGCTAGCGCGACTCGCGAAGGTGACCTTCTGGGCCGCGCTCGTCGCCTGTGGACTTGTGGATTTCGTCACCACGGTATCGTTGTCAATCATCGTGATTGACATCGGCGGCGCCTGTAAGTGCGCCTTGTCCGAAGCCGATTACCTGTCCGCTTTTTCAGTTGAACCGACCGGCAATTCGAATTTTCGCGTTACCGCCGCGTGGGCCTGGCCAAAGCCGGCGCTCCCGGCGAAGCGATCTTGCAAAATCGCCGGATGATTCGCGCCGCCGCAGTGTTTGCTCCATGGATGAGCCAACGAACACGCGGGAGGACGACCATGAAGCGGCTTCATTATGCCGGCATAGCTGCGGCGCTTATTGCGAGCGCCCTGGTGGCGCAGGCTCAACAACAAGCGCCTGCACCGGCACGGCGCCGGCTCCCGCTCCGGCTGCAGCCGCGCCGCCGCCAACCGCGACCACCAAGGTCACCGACAACGTCTACATTTTCCGTTATGTCGGCCATCAGGCGATGTTCATCGTCACGCCCGCAGGCGTGATCGCTACCGATCCGATCAGCCTGCGCCGGCCGGCTAAGCCCTACATCGACGCCATCCAGGCCGTGACCAAGGCGCCGATCAAATATGTCATCTACAGCCACAGCCACTTCGATCACACCGCCGGTGGTCAGCCGTTCAAGGACCTTGGCGCAACC